>CAYMER010000309.1:0-8285 GCA_964389345.1 uncultured bacterium
TTTGAATCATTGATAATAACTCCATCCCACGGCTCCTGACGAAATTGCGCAAGCGCCGCGCTGGCGTCCGATAGTCGCTGGGTCACTTCTTTCACTGAGACCCCCCCACGGCCCGCGATGCGCTGAAGTAATGCCTTCTCCACCTCGCCCCAGCCTATCTGATCCATCCGCTCATAACTCATAGGAAGAATCAATAGCGCGCGGGCAGATGGAAACGCTTTGCGTAGCTTGTGTAAAGAATTCAAGCCGGTTGACTCTATTAAGATGACCTTTTTGTCGCGGGCCGCGGAAACAATATCCTGACGATTAAGCCCATAAAAAACATCGTGTTTGGGAGACCAAATAACCATTCCGCCCTTGCCATGAAGGTTTCTAAACTCCTTTTCCGTCAAAAACTTCCGGTATTGCCCATCCACTTCGCCCTCACGCGGAGATCGTGTCGTATAAACCGGGGGATATGTGGCGTGGTGTGCATATTGTTCCAAAAAAGGTTCGAAAAGCGTATTTTTCCCAGCACCGGTCACGCCGGCAATGATAACCACCCGAGGTTCCTCGTCCCCCTCGCCCACAAACGGCTTTGCCATGCCATCGTCCAGTTCAGAAGGTCCGATCAGAATCTTTCCTTCAGAAACTTGGCGCGACAGAGAATCGAACGATACGACCCCTAACTTATCAAGGGTCTTCTCTCCCAAAATGCTCCTTACGTCATAGAGATGGAGCTGTTCTAACTTCCCAACCACTTGCTGGATCAAAAGCGCCCGGGACCCCACAAACTTAACCCTCAGATCCCTATCGTTCTCCGGAGCACGCGCCAGCTCTTTAACAAGCATAAAATCCAAAAACCGTAACTGCTTAAGATGACTTTCAACGATCTCTTGCTCTTCTTTACTAATATTGCCGCGTAACCGCCCTTGCAAAAAGTCCGTAACCCCTTTTTCCTGCTTTTCCCATTCCTGGAATATCCTGACAATTCTTCTTATGATCCTGTTTCTATACAAAGCATCGTAAGAAAGAGAATTAATATCCCGAGAGTCCTCCTTCAACAGACCTATTTTAGATAATTCCCTTTTGTAGTCGCTGCCTTCCTGAGGTCTCAGCTGCCCCATGATCCGGGAGGTCGTGTGAATCAGTCCCGTAGTCTCAAGAAAAACGATGTTCTCCCTAAGCTCGTTTACGTTCATTAACTGATCAAACATGATGAAGCCCGGTTCGATCTTGATTCCAAGGTCTTTGAGCACCTTGATAGCCACCTTGTTCTCTTCAACAGATGCATCTTTCTTGTATCTTTTTAATTGTTCTGGTGATCCGGACTCGATGCCCAGGAAGACCGTGTCAAGGCCGGCCTCTTTTAATAGTTTCAACGTCCATATGGCTTCCGCATTCTCTACTTGGGAGCGGCGGCTATCGAAGACCATTTTTACCCTGGTAGCAAAAGCAAAACGTATTTTGGAATTCCACCCACGGCGAATGATCCCTTCTGCGATAGCCTTCGCACGCGCAAGATCAGTGCCGAGGAAATCTTCCTCGATAAATCTGACCGAATTGGCGCCGTCTTTAATGATCCTCTCCAAATCCAGGAAGACTTTTTCTATGGAGATTGGCCGCCAGCCCGGGAATCGCCCTTTGACAACGCAAAAAGAACAGCGCCCATAGGGGCAGCCACGGCTGCTTTCAAGGGTTACGATGCCGCCCAACTTGATAACCTCGCTAAGAGTCTCTCTCTCGGGCAGTGGGTAATGACTAAGATCGACGGATTTTCTATCCGTGATCACAATGGTCTCCCAAAGATTAAAGAACAGATTGGGAATATTACGGGCTAAAATAATTTTCTTCAGGGCCTCCAGACCGGCTCTGTTGCCAAACAATCTCTTCATTTGCAAAACGAGGCGGGCAACACCGCTTATCGCGTCCTCGCCTTCCCCCTGACAGATGAGGGCATCGGGATATCGATCGATCAACTCTTTAGCCGCAAAAGTCGCTATGGTATTGCCCAGAAAGATGATCGGTCTTTTATCCAGAGGCAAGGACAACGCGAAATCTATAATTCTCGATCCTAGAGGGAATGTTCCTATTTTGAGCGCAAGGCCGATAACATCTGGGAGCGATTCTTGAATTTCCGCAAAGATCTTATCCTCGTTTTTTTCCAGCTGGAGATCATGCATTTTGACAGAAACCTCGGGATCACCCTTAAAGTGCGCCCTAAGGGCACCGGCCAAGATCTCAATGCCCAGGGCCTCGTTAATTTCTGTGCGAGGAGAACCAGCATCGATCAAGGTTATTTTCATCGGGACAGCCTCACCGGGGGCCTCTTTCTCACCCCACGGATTTGCAAATGAAAGAAAAGCGTCTTTGGTATGCTTCATTGCTGCGGCCTCGTCTTGCAACCCCGTTACAATATGGGAAATTAATTCGTGATAAAAGATCTCGAGGCGCTTGGCAGTCGAATGATAAAAAACCAGCGGATGGATAATGACTTCGTGCAATAGCATGTTACACCCCGCTATCGCGTCCTTGACCAACTCCTGCGGTGAGGCGGTCCGGATCACGTTAGGCTCGATGGTCAACGTAAACTCCGTGGGCGCCTTAGGATCATAATGTCTAAGAACATTCAGGACGTCTACCACACGTTCTCTTCGACTTATCTCGGTATCCGCTGAAACGTCTTTGGTCCCTTGTCTTAAGATGCTAGTCTGCCCAAGGATATGCGTGCGCTTCTCTTCATCGTAATGCACGTGATACTGAAGCGCAGATTCTTCCTCATAACGAGCCCGATCTCTGGGAGACACAGCCTCGGGATAAATGTGACTCGCTATCCCTAACGCCGCAGGGATCAGAGGTAGTCTGGCCCCGAGTTCTTTGTCGTCTCCCCGCACCTCCGAGCGGTAACCGCCCATCATCGTGTTTAAATGCGTCGCGAGGATCTCGGCATCGGCCGGCGCGAACGGTACATCCAAGAAACCTTTTGTTCCGGTGAACCGGACCATGGCCTTGCCGGGAAAGTCCGCCGGTTCATCCGGGAAGACCGTCACGCCGCGCGGCATCAGTCCGTCCGCCTGCCACTTCAGAAGCTGTTCGCGCCATTGCTTTCCGGTTGTCGCGACGAACTCATCCAGCCCGAATTTAAAACGCGCCGCGCCGGTCTGAGGGTCATAGAAACTTTCAAAAGGCACGGAAGAAGGCGCCGCCACCTCTTCGGTCACAAAAGGCATTTCGTCCAGGTGAAACTGATCGGCCCCGGCATCGTATTCCGCTCCGTCCTTTGACATGTGCGCCACATGCTGTCTCAAAAGTCCGAAGATATCCCGGAACCCGAAAACATCGCCCACAGGATCGGTCCTTAATTGATGCGCGACCCAACCCGAAACCGCTCCGAGACCAAACGCGGCAAAAAACTCAGGCGCCTGCGGCTCTGCCTCCGGTTCCTCGCCTTCGCTGATACTTGGAATAACTTCGGCTGTTCTTGAAACCTTCCGGGGGATCCTCACCACCTTTTTTACAGGGCGGGCGTCCAGACTCCAATAGGAAAGCCCGTTCAGTTTTTGCCGGTGAATGATCCTTTCTTTTCCATTGCCCCTCCCGTTGAACCACGGCTGCAAACGGACCTTGTGGCCGTCCTCCTCAAAACCCGCGACCCGGTAATCCATCCGTCCCATGCGGAGGATGTCATCTCTCCGGAGGATCGTACTCTTGTCTACGAGTCCCGGTTCGAACACGGAAGCAGAAGCCCGCACTTCCGAGCGGACGGAAACCGCTTGAAAGATCGCGGCGTGATTTGCCTTAAAGAAGCTTTCGGTTTCTGCGGGATCAAAATCTTCTCCGGCCAGTGTGGTACGGATCTGTTGGCCCACATCGTAAAACTCTTGCTCAACGGAGCGAAGACTCTGCCTCCCTTGCAATGCTCTTACCAGAATTTCCGTATCTCCTGAGAACTTCCGTTTGAGATCCGCTGCGATCCGTCTGGCCACCACCTGAACTCGAGCCCCCACGACCTCTCTCGCCTCCGAGCGGGCTGAAGAAGGCTGGACCCCGATGTTCGCGAATGTGGCGCTTGATTCATTGGCAAGCTGGTGGATACCGCTCGCCGTGACCGGTACGGTTCTTTTAATGCCGAATTCCTTCTGCGCGGCAAGTTCCAAATTCTGTTCTTCTGCTGCCGACCATTGATGGTTCCGGGATAACTGCTGCAAAAATTCCGCGAATCCGGCCGCCTCGATAAGATTCATTCCCGCGATCCAAGACCCCATCCCCGGAGGAACGGAAGCCAGACGGGCCCACACTCGTTTGATCGTACGTTGTCTTTCCAGCATCTGTGCAAGGTCATTCCGTTCGTTCTCAAGCCGGTCGTAATCCGCATTTAGAACCCGAATCTTTTCTCCGCGATCCGGCGCCTTGGGATCTTTTTCGAGTTCCGCGATCAAGCGATCAAGCCCTTCCAGTTCCGCATCGATCCGGTGAAGCTTGTCTGCCGTTGTTTCGCGGCCGGCCTTGTGCATCTGACGGACCTCGGAGCGGGCGGGCAGAACGGCCATGGCGTCTTTGAGGCCTTTGGTGCCATCGGCCCATCGGATCGCCGTTTCACGGATCTTTGCGCCAAGCGGAGTCCACTTCGGATCGTTCCATTCCAGCATGCCCGGAGTAAGGCCCGAGGCGCGTTTCAGGTCTTCAAGGGCCTGCAGCCACTGGTGCCCGACCCAATCGCCGAGCCCGTTATAAACAAGCGCACCGCGTTTGTAAGCCTCGGCGAGGATTGGCGGAACGCGTGTCTTACCGTCATTATCACGGTAAGCTGCATGAAGCACGACCATCCCCGGATAAATGAAATCCAGATGCGCAAGCGACATTTCGTCTTTCGACATCCCGATCGGCGTCGCATCCATCACGACATCGACATTTTCAAAAAGGTGTCCGGTTTTCCCCGGCTTGTCCAGTTCGGAACTTTTAACAAGGCGTATTTTGATAACGTCATCGAGGTTCTTGCCGGTCGTCTCGCGGTAAGCTTTGCGGATCGCCGCGAGGCCATTTACCGCGCCATCGTAGGGGGTCGAGCCGTCGGGAAGTTTCACGGAATCCGTTTCGGAAATAATGATCTCTGACGGGATTTCGGAATTCATGATCAGTTTGCCGAAGAACGCGCGGCCGAAACCGACGAGACCGATCAATCCGACGCGCGCGCCGGCCAGTTTCTTCCCGGCTTTGGCAAGGCCTTCTTTGATCCGTTCGACTGTGCCTTCGCCGTCCGTACTGCGTCCCATAAAATAACGCGTGCCGTCCGGCGCTGTTTCGATCGCTGCCGTATTCACCGCGCCGGTCTGCAAGGTGTCCGGATCCCAATGCGTGAAAAGCCCGGTTTTCACCGCCACGACCTTCACCGGGACCGTCAACGCGATGCGGATCGTGCGGAATTCTCCCTGGTTGGTTTTATCGTTCAAGATCGCGCTCAGGATGCGCGGCATTTCCGCCTGCTCGGCTTCCGTGATCATATCCACGGGGATCGGGAGCATACGATAGCCGGCCTTTTTGAAAATACCTTGGATCTCCGGATCGGAGTTCAGGTAGGCGTTATAAAGGAATCCTTCATACGACGCGGAACCGCTCACCTTGCCAAGCCCGACTAGTAACCGGACATTTGGATCATAAAGATCGTTCACACGGATATTCGTTTTCTGGATCCACGGCACGTCGCGCACCGCGAACTCGAGCTTCCCGTCCAGCCACATCTGATTCGTAAATATTCCGAATTCCGGACTTTGGGAAGCATTCACCGGAAGCCTCAAAACAAACATCATCATCACCCACATCTTAAATTCGTCCCGCCACAATTCCTTCAGTTCTCCGGCGTGAACATCGGCTTTGTTTTGCGCTTCGGCCTCAGTCCATCGTATGTTGGGATTAACTTTAAGAATGATTTCATTACCGTCCGACCCGACAACGCCAAATCCTTTGCGTAACTTGTCTTCAAAATTAAGATCGGCGACTACCTTGACATAAACGGGTCTGGGCCTGACAACGGCACGGAAAAAGTTATTGATAAGCGTCTCGAGCCGCTGTGCGCTCGCCTGTGCTTCCTCCGCCGAATATTCCCGCGCCTGCGCCGGACTTGTCGCCCGCACTTCCGAGCGTTTCTCATCATCAGCAGCGATTCTCATTCCGGCTTCCACGGGTCCCTCATTTGCGGCGCGTGCAAGCAATGACCGGGTAAATTCAGTGTCCGCGCGAGAAGCTCCCGTAACGGCAACGACACCCGCTGCCGACCGATCAACTCTTGGAAAATAATCCGGCTCGCCAGGAATTTTCATTCCGGCCTCCACAGGCCCGTCCTGATTCATGCGCGCAAACACCGCAGCATCGATCTCGCGCATTGAATTCCGCGCTTCCGAGCGGGCGGGTTTCGGCTGCTCGGGGATCAGAGTGACGGTCTTGGAGCGCCAGTCGATCTTGTGGACCTGGAACGCGTAACCGGGCCTCAGAATCCGGCTTCCTTCCCGGACGACATGACGCACGGGTTTTGAGTCAGAACCGGTCCAGACAAGCACATCGACCCGTCCATCGCTTTTCGTTCTTCCCTTGAAGTCAATGGTAACCGCCGGCCAAGTCTTTCCCGCGAGTGAGATCGCTTTCTCATCTCCGTCTTTTGTAGTGAACGCCACAACCGTGCGCAACACGCGCATCTTGCCCGTATCCGGACGGTAATAGAGCGCCGAAAACGAAGGTCCCTTCTCTCCGGCCTTGAAAGCTCTCAAAAGGTCCGGGCCCATAGCATCGCCGACAGCTTTCATCAGCCCCCAAACCAACGGATCGACCCCGGCCGGCACTTTCGCCCGCGCTTCCGAGCGAGAATAAATAGCGTGAGCTACTCCGGCGGCTAAAATACCGACGTAGGCAACGCGTCTTAAAAAGGTCCGGCTGATCTGTTCCTCGGAACGCAAGGCCCAGTCCTGCCCGTCAGGGACCTGCATGGGATAGTAGCCCGCATCAGGATGATCCTCCCACGTCGCCTGCCGCCACCGCGTCTCCCATCCATGCGTCTTCCAGAAGGCCCGTTCCAAAAATGTCCCGACCGGCCCGAATCCGCGCATGACCGACGAAGCAAAATTCGAGATAACCTGCCTCTCCTGAAGCCAAGTGACCACAAATCCGAACGTAAGCGCGAACCATTGTGCAAAAACAACGACCACGATAAGCGTGGATACGACGAAAAACCCCGCATAAAGCCCCAGGGTAGAAAGTGCGTTCACACTCCAGGCGCCTGCAACCTCATTCCATATCTCCGGGATCCTTCTCACATGCAGATCGGTCAGACTGAACACCACGGGGAATGCGTACCATAACCCCACGGCAGAAACAGAACGAACGATACCCAAAAACACATCGACCCCTTCGATCCGCGCTTCGGAGCGATGTTGCGCGATCCATGTTTCGATTGCATCTACCGTATTGAATCTTTTACTTCCAGCTTTAAAAATGAAAAGCCTTCCACTTCCCACATCGAAAAAAGCCCCAGAGTGCAGAACCGTTGCGATGCCGTGGGTCATGGCCGCCTGATCAGAGGCTCGTTTGGCTAAAGCCGTACTCCACTCCATGATGGGCATCCGGACATTCGGAGACAAAGCAATGGCTGAAAACGCCCCATCCTTCATCGTCACGATCATCAATGGCGCTCTTTCTCGAGTAACAGCAACCCCCACGAAATCTTTATTCACTTCGTCTAACTGTTCTGCGGTCCACCCATAACCCGCTTTGGCTAAGAGACGATCGGTCTCTCCCGCAGTTCGTGAATCCGTCAAATCAAATGGAAAAATTCCGTACCCCGGGAGATCAAAAGCTTTATTCGGATCGAAACGAAACAGAAAGGGCTCGTCTTCGCCCCATTCGGTATGCTCCCGCGCTTCCGAGCGGACGGAAACTGCTTGAAAGATCGCGGCGTGATTTGCCTCAAAGAAGCTTTCGGTTTCTGCGGGATCAAAATCTTCTCCGGCCAGTGTGGTACGGATCTGTTGGCCCACATCGTAAAACTCTTGCTCAACGGAGCGAAGACTCTGCCTCCCTTGCAATGCTCTTACCAGGATTTCCGCATCTTCTTTGAAATTCTGTTTGAGATCCGCCGCGATCCGTCTGGCTACCACCTGAACTCGAGCCCCCACGGTCTGCCTCGCCTCCGAGCGGGGCGTTGCGGTGATTCGCACGGAGGACTGCTTCAGGACCGTGCGCGATCTCGCGGTCTTTCACCGCTCGCGCCTGCACTGCGCGGTGGTGGGTGTGACCGGATCGACGGGCAAGACCACTAC
>CAYMER010000310.1:0-6149 GCA_964389345.1 uncultured bacterium
GGCCTGCTGAACCAAATTACTTTGTGGGTACTGATCGATCAAAGCCTGGAAAGCCTCCACGGAATTATCAAGTTGCCCGGATTTCTGATAAGCGACCCCGAGACTGAACTGAGCTTTGTCCCCAAACACCCCATAAGGCGCAGCCGTCACAAGCTTTTGGAACACTTCAATGGCCAGCGGCAGGGACGGACGGATATCGAGCCCCAGAAGCTTTCCTTTTTTCCCGGAAAGGAACATGGTTCCGATCTGATACTCGCGCTCGATCACCTCTTCAAAACGCTCGCTCTGGGGATAGGATTGGATCAGAGCCTGGTAGGCCTTGTGCGCTTCCACAAAATCGCCGGTCTCTTCAAAGATCGTCCCAAGCCGGTATTGCGATTCAGGGGCAACTCGGGATTTGGGGTACTGCTTGAGGACTATTTTGAATTGCTCGGCTGCTTTATCGAGCTTCTTTTCTTTGTAAAGGTCCAGGGCATTATCGAAAATGTCATCGGCGCCGCTTTGGGTCTCAGATTCGGTGTTGATGAACTTCCCCTGCTCGGGAGACCACACCCAATCCGCTGAGGCAAGGGAGTGTGGGAGAAGCAGTATAAAGATGAAGGCGAAAACCTTCGAGATTCTCATAAGTCGTTTGCAATCTTCAGGTTGGAAAAATTTGCGAGGGGGTACTATATCATTTGCCAAGAAAAACTGTCAATAGAAATGACCCGAAACATCCCACTGCAAACGGCTATTTTCCTCCTCGCTCAAGAGCTCCGGCGGGAAGTGTGTTTCGCCAACGTTCGCCATGCCCCACCGAGGCATGGCTTCACTCGCGAACGTCGGCCTCGCTGTGCAACCTTGGCACTCGGCCTCCTTAGCGTGGCTCACCACACTTTCCGCCTCCGCAGTTCAAGAGAAGGCGAAGGGATTGAGACGAGGCACGCTAGAAGGACGAGCGGGCAGGGACTTCGCGAAGCGGAGGAGCGAGGACTGGAGGGCGAACGAGGGAATCCACGCCGGGAATTCCCGAGTGATGACGAGGCTCAAACCCGAAGCATTCTCTTCATCGACCGCTTAAAACAGGATGTACCTATTTACTTGAAACGACTTAGGGATACGAGAAAAAACCCAGGGGGCCTTTCACAAACGACGTCAGTTCAAGACGGGGACCGTTTCTCCTGAAACCTAACGCGCCGGTATGCTTCAGGTCAAGATACGGAACGCCGCGGGAAGCCAAATACGGAACAAGTTCCCGCTGCAGGTCCGTCAAAACAACAAGCAATGGCCGGGCTCGATCAAACCAATCCTGAAATTCTCCCGGGATCCCCTGCCCTGACTCCGGTAAAAAAACTGCGTGAGTCTCGGCCGCATCCTCATTAACCCGAAGAAGTTCTCTGAAAAGTTCGGGATCCCATCGCGAGATAAGAAGGATACGCCAGGGACCCGATTCGACCAGAAAAGCAGTTCCTTTTTGTGACTGCGCAATCAACTGTATTTTTTCAGTCCCCATCGACACCTTGTCCCCCTGCTGAAAAGTCTTGGCTTTGCGGCCCAATTTACGGAGGCTTTTGTAAAACTCATCCGACCCGTATGAAGATGCTGCAGGATAAAGAAGATAACGGACCGGGAAGTCCCGACAAATCGACACAAGACCTCCCGTGTGCTTCTTAGAAAGATCGGCCAGCAGTATCCCCTCCAGCCGCTGGACCCCCCGGTTCCTCAGAAAAGGAGCGATCAACCACTCGCCCTGGTCGGATGGAAAATTCCTTCCGGCATTCAGAAGCCACTCCGCCCCATTGGAGAAACGCGCATGCACGATCTGGTTCCTGCCACTCGCAAGCAGGGTGAGCTCAAATCCTTTTCCTCCCGACCCGGAAAAAAAAGAAACTGAAAAAATGATCCAACAACAGATGAAACCAGCCATCAAAAAACGCTTCCCACGAAAAACCTTTTTATGAAAAACCAAGATCATCGCCATGCTTGTGTAATACGCCGCAAGCAGGCCGAGGGACGGCTGTTCCAAAAACCAATACCCCCACCGCCACGTGGAAAGACATTGAACCCAGAGAAGACCGATCCCGAGGATCCAGGAAGATCCGTGAACCAAAAGCATGTTTAAAAATGGCGCTCCGCTAAAGATCAGCGTAAAAAGCCCGCTGAAAAGCGCCGCATCAAAAATCGGGATCGCAGCGAGATTCGCCAGAATGCTGACGGGAGAGAAAATATTGAAGTGATAAAGGACGATGGGAAAGGTCCCGAAAAGAACCGCAAGGCTTGAACCCAAAGATAAGGTCCAGACACTGAAACGCGATAAAAGCGGCAGAACCACCATGAGTGAGAAAACACAGAGAAAAGAAAGTTGGAACCCGATATTCCAAAGGCTCTTGGGATTCCAGAGAAGAATCATAAAAAAAGCAAAACAGAGCGCGTTCAAAAGGTTGGCCGACCGTCCGATGAGAATTCCCAACAAAACCAGCACAGATCCATACCCCGCGCGCTGGACCGGGATCCCGGCTCCCGCAAGCCCGACGTAAAGGGTCACGATCAGGATCGTCAGAAGCACAGTCTTGCGATACCCGAGCCCCGAGAAAAGAAACATCAAATAAAAAGTCCCGGCGATCATCGTGATATTCATGCCACTGATCGCAAGCAAATGAATGGTCCCGGTCTTCATGAACTGGTTCCGGACCCACGGCGACACATCGCTCCTCAGTCCAAGCACCAGGGCCTTCAGAATCGCGGCCTCTGATGCGACATAAAGTTTGTCGATCACCGCGGCCAAGCTTCGGCGAATTTCCGCCAAAATCCGAGCCGGTAAAAATCTCGGCCCCAAGCGGACCACACGAACGCTTTTTTGTCCGATCGTCTGGAAAACGGCTCGAATGTTCTTTTGAGCTAAAAAATTCCCGTAATCGAATTCCCCGGGATTCAGAACCTGTCTTGGTTCGCTCAACTCACCAAAAATCCGGAGCGTGTCTCCGACTTGAGGAAGAACGCGTGACTGTAGCAAACAGGTTTGCACATCCCCGCTTACCTTAAAAAATTTCCGGCGGCCGCCCACCTCTTTTGTAATCGACTGTGCGGAAAGAACGAAAGAGACGGTTTTCTTTTTCCCGCGCGTCTTCATCTCGGGCAATGTATCCACCACGCCTCGCAGAGTGATCCGTTCCGGCCCCACAAAACGTTCGATAGCATTCTCCGGAATATAAGCATCAAGACGCGCCCATAAAAATCCGGTACATCCCAGAAAAAGAATGAAAAAGGGAAGGAAAAGCCGGCGCCCGCGAAGAAACCAAAGAAGAAAAACCCCCGCACTCAGCGCGTACACCAACCAGGCGGTCGGAACGTTCCCATGCTTCTCCGCGACGACACCTAACGAAAATCCGAGCGCTACCCACAAGAACGGAAGTCTCATAATATGGGTATTATATATTATTTTGTTGAATAATGTGGATATTTATTTAGGCTGGAATTTTCGACTCAACGCTTAAAGTCGGTATTTGGTACTTAGCACATGGTACATAGTTAGCCGTTACACGCACGCCCAGCTCCTCACCAAGTACTATGTGCTATGTACTAAGTACCATTTTGCGGCAATAAAAATAGCGAGGATGATAAGAAGCGCGAGAAGAAGGGTATTTTGATATCTGGAGAGCGGCACCATGAGGATGGGATCTCTTCTAGAGCACGAGCTTGATCTCTCTGCCCTGGACGTCCAGACGGACTTCCCCGCTGCCGATCGCTCGAACAACAGCCTTCCCGTCAAGCGCATCCCCCACGCCCACGAGGCGCCCGTTGATCACGGCAATAGCGTTGCCGCCAAGATCGGTAATGCCCGTAAGCCGGTAGATATTTCCCGCGTAGATCCTCACAGGCATTTGAGGCGCAACCGGAGCCGCGGCCTTCACAGATGCAGACTTCACACCCGAAGGAATTTGCCGTATCCCCACATAGGAAAGTCCTGCAATAAAGCCTACAAACAATACTCCTAATGCAACTTTCCAGTACAGACTCCGCCGCTTGGCATAAGATTGCTGAACCTGGGTAAGCTCCTGCTCAAGCGTAGCTCCCATCGGGTCACGGTCATACGCCTTCGGAGACAAAGGGGAATTCGCAGTCCTCGTTTCTTGCACACGGCTTGTTTTTTCCAAAGCTTGCTGGATCAGGCTCATACGCTCACTCCTTGGAGATCGGCTTCGGCGCATTCCACCAACACCGGATCGATCACAAAAGTGCTTTTGGCATAGGCGGCAAGCAAAGCCCGGTCCGCCAGCACGTTAATGACCCTCGGAATCCCCGAGGAAAGTTCATAAATGCGTTGCGTGGCCTCGGCCGTAAAAAAATTTTCGCTTGCTCCCGCCACATTCAAACGATGCGCGATATATTGCCCAACCTCTTCCAGGCTCAGCTCCGGCAAATGACAACGCACGGTGATACGCTGACGGAGTTGTTTGAGATCGGGACGCTTCAAAAGATCTTTCAGCTCCGGCTGCCCCATCAGAATGATCTGCAAAAGTTTCTGCGTTGTGGTCTCAAGATTCGAGAGAAGACGGATCTGCTCAAGCGCGCGCGGCGGCAGAAGCTGCGCCTCATCAATAATCACAACCGCGTTGAACCCTTTGGCGCTCTCCTCAAGAAGAAAACGGTTCAGACAATCAAAATATTCCTTACGCCTTCTCGCTTTCGGCTTCAGCCCAAAATCCTCAACGATCCCCTGCAAAAGCTCCAACTCGGAAAGCTTCGGATTGAAAACAAGCGAGCTGTGAACATTCTCGCCCAACTGCTGGAGAAACATGCGCGAAAGCGTCGTTTTCCCCGCCCCGATCTCACCGGTGATCTGGATAAACCCCGAGCGCCGGTCCACGCCGTATCGCATCGCGGAAAGCGCCGCCTGGTGATGCTTGCTCAGGTAGACAAAACGCGGATCCGGCGTGACATTAAACGGAGATTCGTTCAGTCCAAAAAAGGTCTCGTACATGATATTTCCTTTCGAAAAAATCTTCGCTTTCCCTGTTGAGGGAATGACGAAAAAAAAGTTAGGTTTAAGAAAAACCCGCCCTAACTACGGGAGAACGTGAGCTCCAAAACTCGGCCGTCTTTGCGCGCAACGTGAATGTTGAGCGGATGCCGGCCTTCTTTCGAATAAATCGCCTTTTCCCCGTTCATCAGATCCCGAACGGTCATTTTCCCTTTGATCCTTACGAGCGCCGGAAGATAGATCGTGGCGCTCTTATCTTCGTTGCCGTTATTGACCACCACCATAAAATAGCGGCTGCCCCGTCTGAAGAGCGCGGTCTTCACGTCCCGTGTCTGGGAGTAGCAGACAAGCGGCGCCTTGAGATGATTCAAAACCCCAAGTACCAGTTCCGGAACCGGCTCCATTCCCAAGTGAATGATTTTTCCTTTGCCAATCTTTTTGACGTAACCGACCGTCTGCTTTCCGTAGGTCCCAAGATCCGCCTGAATTTTTTCGCACCCAGCGGCTTTAAAAATATAAACCGAACTGGTCATTGAGATCGGCGTCTCTCCCTTGCCAATCGTAAGAGTGAATTGCCTCTTGAACTCAAAAAGAGTACGCTCCGGCTCCTCGAATCCCACCACTTGATACGGCTTAAAGTCATCGTCCTTACGCGGAAACGAGCGGAACGCCACGAGCGTCCCGCCTTCCTCGACATAACGTCGGAGGTTTTGGTGCGCGGACTTCTCAAGCCACTGGTTTCCGGAATAAAAAAGAACTTTTTTTGTCGGAATTTCGCGACGCGGGTCGCACATGTCATAGTCCACGTCCCCTTGATAAAGCGCGACGAGAATGGGACTGTTATGCGTCAGCGTTCGGGCCGCGTACTGGAGCGGATTGAAAGTAACCCCGATCTCCGTAAGTTTTTCAAGCGAGGTCGGCCTTAATTGTTTAAAAGTGGAAACGATCTGTTTGAAAACATCATAAAGCTCGCTTCGCACCCGTCCCCACTCATTGATCGGCGACATATACCAATTATCGCGATTGACCAGCATGTACCAATTCCAGCCCTTGACACCGGCGAGAAACGCGGAAAGACAGATCATTCGGTAATGGTTCGGCGTCAGCACACTCGTCTCATAATGACGGCCGTGCCAAATACCGGCTTGGAATTCTGCGATGAACGGAAGCTTCGAAACACTCGCAAGAT
>CAYMER010000311.1:0-8052 GCA_964389345.1 uncultured bacterium
CCTTCGGCCGGTAACGGGAATTTCAGAACTTTGGAGAAAAACTTGTGCGGGATCTGAAGGATCATTCCCGCGCCGTCGCCGGTCTTGAGGTCCCCGCCGACTGCGCCGCGATGGACGAGATTTTTCAGGATCTGAACTCCATCCCGAACGACCTGATGCGTCCGGGTGCCGTCGATCTTCACGACGAACCCGACGCCGCACGCGTCATGCTCCATGCTGGGATGATAAAGACCCTGTTCTTTCATCGTTCTTTCCTTTTACGCTTTGGTACCGCAATAGTCTTAGATCGATTTCACATCCAGGTCATTATCCTTTACGACCTGAGCCCCGGAGCGCCGCCCTGACAAATTCTCTGAATAAAGGATGCGCTCGATCAGGTTTGGACTTGAATTCCGGGTGAAATTGACAGGCCACGAACCAGGGATGATCTTTGACTTCAATGATCTCCACGAGATCCTTCTTGGAGTAAAGACCGCTGAAAACAATTCCGCTCTTTTCCAGGATCGATCTGTATTTGTTATTGAATTCATACCGGTGCCGGTGCCGTTCAAAAATCTTGCCTTTTTTATAGGCCTGGTGCGTTTTAGTTCCCTTTTTCAATACACATTCATAAGCGCCCAGACGCATGCTGGCGCCTTTGGCCTTCACGTCTTTTTGTTCCTCCAGGAGACTGATGACCGGGAAGCGTGTGCGCTTGTCGAATTCTGTGGAATTCGCGTTTTTCATCCTGCAAACGTTCCTGGAAAATTCAACGATCGCTACCTGCATCCCCAGACACAACCCGAAATACGGCATTTTATTTTCACGGGCATAGCGAATGGCTTCGATCTTTCCTTCGATCCCCCGCGTTCCGAAACCGCCCGGCACAAGAATACCGTCGACCCCCTTGAGATAAGCAGTCGCTCCGTTTTTTTCGATATCTTCCGAATCGATCTTTTTGATGACGAGCTTCGCGTCATTGGCGATCGCGCCGTGCAACAGCGCCTCGTAAATGGATTTGTAAGCATCCTGAAGCGTTATATATTTACCGACCACCGCAATCGTTACTTCCTTGGAGAGTGATTTCAACCGACTGACCACCCTCTTGTCCCAATCCACAAGAGAACCTTCGTCACATTTAAGATTCAACAATCTGACAATCAACCGGTCCAAGCCTTCTTTTTTAAAACACAGGGGGACTTCATAAATGCTCTTCACATCGATCGCCTGAATGACGGCCTCAGGATCCACACTGCAAAAAAGCGCGATCTTCGCTTTGGTCTCAGCCGAAAGCTCCACCTCGGTCCTGCACAGGATAATATCCGGAATGATCCCGATCTCCCGGAGCGTTCCGACGCTGTGCTGCGTCGGCTTTGTCTTGATCTCCCCCGCCGACTTGATGTAAGGGACCAGTGTCACATGAATATTGATGGCATAATCCCTCCCGACCTCCAGCCGGAACTGCCGGATCGCTTCAAGGAAAGGCAGGCTTTCAATGTCTCCGACCGTCCCCCCGATCTCCACGATCACGACATCGACAGGCTTTCCTTCGGTCAATTTTTTCAGGCTGTTCTTGATCTCATCCGTGATGTGAGGAATGATCTGGACCGTTTTCCCCAAATAGTCGCCTTGCCGTTCTTTGGTAATAACAGAATAATAGATCTTGCCGGTCGTGATGTTATTGGCCCGCGTAAGTTTGGCGTTCGTGAAACGCTCATAATGGCCGAGGTCCAGATCCGTTTCAGCCCCGTCATCCAGCACATAAACCTCGCCATGCTGGAAAGGATTCATCGTGCCCGGATCGACATTGATATAGGGGTCACATTTCATAAGGGTCACTTTCAGCCCCTTGGCCTCAAGAAGCTTCCCAATGGATGCCGCAGCGATGCCTTTCCCAAGACTTGAAACCACCCCTCCTGTCACGAATATGTATTTAGCCATGTTCTATCCTTTCTTTTATAAAAATTGAAAAACAACCATCACGTTTCATGACCCATTCTACTCAAAATAACAAATGACCCGCTGAGACAGGATATCTGCCGCGATCTTGAGATCGTTTTTCTTCACGTCGAACACTTTGACCACGTTCTCGTATTTCTTGTATTCCGGCGCCAGTTTCTTAAGCGTCTTGGGAATCGCTTTAAAGAATTTCTGGTCCATCGAGACGCCCGGATCCTCCGGAAAAAGCGCCACATAGAAGATCCCAGTCTCCACGAGATCCTGGAAGAAATGCGTCACAAAGGAGATCTCGGGCGATGCATTTTCGGTCACGAAGGCGATCTCTCCCAGGATGGTAATATGATTGATCTCGGCAAAAGAAACCGGCACCCCGAGTGAGGGCGTGGTGGTCCCCCACCGGCCAGGGCCCAAAAGCATCACGGCCATTTTCTCTTTACTCTCGATCTGACGATTAAGCTCTCCGACCACGCGCGCAATATCGTAACGCTCGGATTGCGTCTCAAGCCCGCAATAAGCCTCCGGTTCCACGTAGATGATGCGATCGATGGCCTGCAAAATGTTCCCGCCCAGAAAATTCCCCTTCGACTGGAAGAGAACCTTGCCCTTGGGGATCGTCTTCGGGATCTTGACGCGCTGCCCCAATCCCTTGGTCTGCATCGGCCGGCATTGAAGCAGGTTCACCTGGAACGCACCGTTCTTTTTAAAATTGACCGTGAATTCGATATCCACAGGGTAGCCATAAGCCGCTTCCAAGACCTTGAGAATCTTTTGCATGATCTGGCCGAAATTTGTTTTTGAAACCAGGTTGTCGAAGGTGATGATCCAAGGCTCCTCCTCCAACCCCGCCGCCTGAAATTTTCCCTCAATTTCGTGATCTTTGATCGCCAGAAGTTCCAAAG
Source organism: uncultured bacterium (assembly GCA_964389345.1). Lineage (GTDB taxonomy): Bacteria > Omnitrophota > Omnitrophia > Omnitrophales > Aquincolibacteriaceae > Aquincolibacterium. The sequence goes on from CAYMER010000311.1 coordinate 2,838, forward strand.
GCATTTCGACTTTTTCCTTAATCAATTTTCTGAAAGAGACCGTTTGCAGGATATTTTCTTTCACGCTCAATACATCCACGTCATGCTGGGAAAATCTCTGCGTCGCCGCCATTCCCGCATAGGCCTTAAGGAGCGGCTCATCGAGCGCTACCACCCGAGGATAATCTCCTTCGACGCGGTTGACCGCGCGGGTCCCCAAGCCCAGCACTAATCGCAACATGCCCGCCTTGGGATCCAGACCGCTTTTCCAGACAAACACGTTCTGCGAGATTCCGACCCCGGCGGCATCGGGGAAGAAATAATCCTGATGATAGGCGCCCGAAACACGCTGGACCAGAAGCGCCATTTGTTCGTCCATCTGATCGAGCCCCCGTTGCAGCCGGTAGGCCAAGGCATCCGGATTCAGCGTGGAAGCATAGATCCGGCGGACGGCTTCGACGAACTTCGCATACCGCTCGTCGGGAGTTCCCTGATTCACGAGAAAAACGCTTTCATATTTTCCGGCAAAAGCGTTGCCGTAACTATCCTCAAGCAAACTACTGGAACGGACGATGATCGGCGACTGCCCGAAATATTCGATCATTTGGAGGAACTGATCCTTGATCTCTTCGGGAAAAACGCCTCTCACCAGCTCTTCATGAAGTCTTCCGGCAACCTCAAAATAACCTTCCGGGGTCCTCTGCGCCATATGATCTTTCCATAGACCATTTTCAACGATGTAGGTGTAGAAGACATCGGAGCCGACATAAAAAGAGTCGTGAGGTTCGAAAAGTTTTTCCGTTTCAAGTGATTTTTCTTTTTGCAGGATGTTCCGGGCGATCAACATCCCCACGGATTTTCCTCCGATGAACCCCGTCCCGATCATTCTCGATTTGATGTTCAAGAGATCTTCAAGCGCAAGATTTCCCTTGGCCAGGCTCAGCATTTTTTCATCGCGGGCCAGCATGATCCGGCACGGCTGGTCCATCATTTGCGCTTTGACTTCACGGGAAGCTTTTTGGGAACCCGCAAGGTCCTCCGCCTTCAGAAAAAGCTGGTCCCAGTAATCCAGATTTCGCTTGGCGCTCTTGGCTCCTTTTTTAAAGATCCCGGAGAAAACCTTCGCCGTGTCGGCGCTGTTGGCGATCGGAATGAATTTGTCCTTCTGCCGAACATGGGGCAAGAACATGGTCGGAGAATACCGGTTCCATACCTTCAGGAGATGGATGTAACAATCTCCATGGTAATAATACACATCGATCAAAAGCTGGGTCGTATCCCGGATGCGGGCAACGGTCTTAAATGAATGCCGGCTTCGAAAAAGAGCAAAATAGGCGATCGTATTCAGTTCGTAAAGGTAAGGGCAGGTGATCTTGAAGAAATTCCCGATCATGAGGTCATTGGCCCAAGCGGAAAGCAGATCCGAGAGACAGTCAAAAACATAAAAGACGCCTTCGCCTTCTTTTTTCGCGATACGGTTAATCTCGGCGGAAAAAGGTTCAAAACCCATGTGCGAGTCGAGCTTGTAAACCGTGATGTTCTTGTCGTCCTTCAAAAGAGGCTCGTGATTGGCAAAGCGGATGTAGACGAGTTTTCTTTTTTCATCGAGGGCTTTTTGAACGAACGGCGCGACAAACTCGGCATAATGGTGAATGGCGTCGACCTGCCACACGACATTGTCGCCGAGACGCAATCCCGTAATGACCTTATCAAGGCCTTTGACTCCGGTACTGATCATGACGCCCTCCGGATGCCGTGATAGTCCTGAATCGATCGAACCTCCAGATCATTATCCTTGACGGCCTGGAGCCCCCGGAGCGCCGCGCGCGCGGCACTAAGCGTGGTGATACACGGAATATTAAAGGCGACCGCGAGCGATCGGATCTTCCCCTCATCCAGCATCGGACCTTTTCCGCTGGGCGTATTGATGATGAGATCCATTTTTTTATTCCGGACCCAGTCACCGATATTCGGGCTTCCCTCGGTGATCTTCAAAATCTCCTGGACCGGCACCCGCGAATCCTTCAATACTTGCGTCGTTCCTTTGGTCGATACGAGCTTAAACCCGAGACGATGGAATGCCCCGGCGATCTCGGCGATCTTCGGTTTGTCGGAATCTTTCACGCTGATAAAAACTGTGCCCTTCCGCGGGATACAACTCATCGCCGCGTCCTGGGACTTGTAGAACGCCCGACCGAAATCTTTATCGATTCCCATGACCTCGCCGGTGGATTTCATCTCCGGCGAAAGGATAATGTCTACCCCTGGGAATTTCACGAACGGAAAAACGGATTCCTTGACCGCCACATGTTTCGGCACGATCTCTTCGGTGAATTTCAGCTCTTTAAGCGTTTTTCCCACCATAAGCTGCGCGGCGAGTTTCGCAAGCGGCACCCCGATCGTCTTGCTCACAAACGGAACCGTCCTCGAAGCGCGCGGGTTCACCTCCAGGCAATAAACCTGATCCCTCTGGACCGCATACTGGACGTTCATCAGTCCGACCACGCCCAGTTCTTTGGCGATCTGTTTGGTCTTCAAAATGATCTCTTCTACGATCTCCCGAGACATTGAGAACGGAGGAATCACCGAAGCGCTATCTCCGGAATGGATCCCCGCTTCTTCAATGTGCTCCATCACAGAACCCACCACCGAGGTCTTGCCGTCCGAAATAAGGTCCACATCGATCTCCGTCGCGTCCTCCAAAAATTTATCGATCAAAACGGGGTGTTCGCCGCTGGCCTCCACCGCCTGCTTCATATATTTTTTGAGCGACGTTTGATCATAGGCGATCTCCATGGCACGCCCGCCCAGCACATAGGACGGCCGAACCACGACCGGATAACCGATCCGCTTGGCAACCTCGCAGGCCTCTTCAAGACTGGCGGCGATCCCGTTCGCAGGCTGGGATAACCGGATTTTTTTTAAAAGCCTTTTAAATTTATCCCGATCCTCCGCTCGATCGATCGCCTCCACCGAAGTCCCGAGGATCCTCACACCGTTCGCCTTGAGCGATTTGGCAAGATTCAAGGGCGTTTGTCCGCCAAGCTGAAGGATCACACCGACTGGTTTCTCACTTTCATAGATATTCAGCACGTCCTCGAGAGTGAGCGGTTCGAAAAAAAGTTTGTCCGAGGTGTCATAATCCGTGCTCACGGTCTCGGGGTTGGAGTTGACCATGATCGTTTCATAACCCATTTTCCTCAAGGCCAGCACCGCATGAACGCAACAGTAATCGAATTCGATCCCTTGTCCGATGCGGTTCGGCCCGCCCCCGAGGATCATGACTTTCTTTTTCCGGCTGGGGTTCGATTCGTCCTCGTCTTCATAGGTCGAATAAAAATAAGGCGTGTACGCTTTGAACTCCGCGGCGCAGGTATCCACCAGCTTGTAAATCGGTTTGATGCCCAAGGCCTTGCGTTTTTTTCGCACGTCTTTTTCCTGAAGTCCCCAATAGAAGGCCAACTGCCGGTCGGAGAATCCATATTGCTTGGCCTGACGCATGAGCGCGTCCTGCTGCTTCGGATTTCCCTGCGCGGCAAGCAACTCCCATTCAAGATCAATGATCTGTTTGAGCTGGGCCAGGAACCACGGATCGACCCCTGTTTTTTTATAGATCTCTTCGACGATGTATCCGGCCAGAAAGGCGTATTTCAGATAAAAGATCCTGTCTTCCCGCGGGATTTTCACATAAGCAAATATTTTTTCGCGAAGTTCCTTGTCGCCCGGGACATTCTTGATGAATCGAAGATATTCTTCACGCGTTTTGAGCGTCAGGTCGAAGATCTTGTCCTTGCCGTCGCCCCCGAACCCGAAACGCTTCGTTTCAAGTGACCGCAGACCTTTTTGGAGCGCCTCTTTGAAAGTGCGGCCGATGGACATGATCTCGCCTACGGATTTCATCTGCGTGGTTAGACGATCATCCACACCTTCGAATTTTTCGAAAGCAAAGCGCGGGATCTTCACCACACAATAATCGATCGAAGGCTCAAACGAAGCCGGGGTATATTTTGTAATGTCGTTGGGGATCTCATCCAGTGTCAACCCGATCGCGAGCTTGGCCGCAAATTTCGCGATTGGAAATCCCGTAGCCTTTGACGCGAGCGCGGAGGAACGTGAAACGCGAGGGTTCATTTCAATAATGACCATGCGTCCCGTTTTTGGATCGACCGCAAACTGGACGTTCGAGCCGCCGGTCTCGATCCCGATCTCGGACATCACTTTGCGCGCGGCATCGCGCATCCGCTGGTATTCCCGGTCCGTCAAAGTCTGCGCCGGCGCCACGGTGATGGAATCTCCCGTATGAACGCCCATCGGATCCAGATTCTCGATCGAACAGATCACCACGAAGTTGTCATTCTTATCGCGCATGACCTCCAGTTCATATTCTTTCCATCCGACGATCGATTCTTCGATCAGGATCTCATGGACCCGGCTGTAATCAAGCCCTGTGCGTGCCGTGGTCCGGAGTTCTTCGAGATTATGGCAAACACCGCTTCCGGATCCTCCCAGCGTAAAACTTGCCCTCACGATTATCGGATAACCGATTTTTTCTGCGACCTTCTCGGCTTCTTCCAGGGTATACGCGAAATCGCTTTGAGGGAGATCCAGCCCGATCTTCTGCATCGCTCGCTTGAACTCTTCGCGGTTCTCCGCCTTTTTGATCGCTTCGTATCTCGCACCGATCATCTCGACCTTATGACGCTCAAACACTCCCGCTTCATAGGCCTCGACCGCAAGGTTTAGCCCCGTCTGTCCGCCCATGGTTGGAAGGACCGCGTCCGGCTTTTCTTTGACAATGACCTTCTCGAGAAACTCCACCGTAAGCGGTTCGATATAAGTCGCGTCCGCGAGCTCGGGATCCGTCATGATGGTCGCCGGATTCGAATTGATAAGCACCACCTTATAGCCCTCTTCCTTCAAGGCTTTCACGGCCTGCGCGCCGGAATAGTCGAATTCACAAGCCTGACCGATGATGATCGGCCCGGACCCGATGATGAGGATTTTTTTAATATCGGTTCTTTTCGGCATTTTGACTTTCTAGCGCTAGACAGCAACCAACTGTTTTTTTATGCCGTAATAATCCTGAAGCGATTTCGGCGAGATCTTGTCCTTTTTCGCAGCCGCGATCCCCTCGACAGTCGCCTCAGCCGCAGCCATGGAAGTCACGTACGGTAGCTTGCGCTGGATCGCCATCATGCGGATATAGCTGTCATCGACCTGGCTTCCGCGTCCTTCC
>CAYMER010000312.1:0-2703 GCA_964389345.1 uncultured bacterium
CTTCCAGGGCGAGGTAGGGCACGGGTTTGAGCCCCGTGATCCGCTCGATCGCGTCCAGGGTCCGGAGATCGAAGGGGTCGCACATCGCGATCCGCACCGAACCTTCGCTCACGCCGATCGGGACCACGCGGTGATGGAAAATGAATTCCGCGTTGAACAGATGAAAGATCGCCGGATCCGGCGTCCATCCCTTCAGGCTGAAATAAGGGACCTTGAGCTTCTTTTCAAGCATCCGTCCCACATCCTGGCTGGAAATAAGGTTCATATCGATCAGGGTCTGCCCCAGGCGATGGCCGGTCTGGAGATGCTGCTTGAGAGCCTTGTCCAGCTGATCTTCGGTAATCAGTCCGGAACTCACAAGAGTTTGGCCTAGTGGGTCCACGCGTTTTTTGGGCTTGGCGGATTTAATTTCCGGTTCCAGGATATGGACCGCGTCATCCAGTTTCCTGATCGGGGACGAACGGCGGTCTTGAAGATAATGGCTCCCCGGCTGGCTCTTGAGAAACGTCTTGACCTCCGCGGCGTCCTGCGCGATCTCGCGAAGATTCACGTAATTCCGGTAAAGGTTCGTGCAACCGGCGACCGAGCAGGACATGAGGGGAAAATTCTCCATCTTGCCGCGCCGGTTTTCCACGCGAATGAATCCCGCATCCCGGTCCGCCTTGTTGTAATAGGTCGGAATGATCCGGTCAAAGTCATCGATGAATTGACGTGCGAAGACCTCTTCAAGTTCTACCGGGAGCATCACAATAAAATCATCCCCGCCGATATGCCCGATGAAACACTCCCCATCCCGCGCCACAGCGTGACTGGCCGTCAAGAGAAGCCGGGCGGTCTGAAGAATAGCCTCATCCCCTTTCTGAAAACTATAATGATCATTGAACGCTTTAAAGTTATTGATATCAATGTAAAGAACGGAGAATTTTTCGCCCGCCTGGATCTTCTTCGAAACGATCTTCTCAATGGCGTGATTGCCCGGAAGATGCGTAAGCGCATTGGCCTCCACCCGTTCCATCGTCTTGGCAATGTTAAGGTTCACACGCAGCTGCAGCACGAGCGGGCTGAAGGGCCGCACCAAGAAATCGTCGAAGCCTTTTTCATGACCGAGCATGAGCTCCGTCAGCTGGTGTTCATCCGTGATCATAATGACCGGGACCGACATAAGGTGAGAACGTGAGCGAATGACCTGAATGAGCATTTTCCCGTTGACCGGCTCCATATCGCTTGAAAGCAGGATCAGATCCAGAACTTCACGATCGAGGAATCTCAAGGCTTGGTTACTTTTCGAAGCCTCAAAGACCTTATGGTGGCGGGAATGAAGGCGCATCAGAATCAGTTCCCTCGTCGCATCATCTTTTTCGGCGACCAGGATCCGCTTTCCTTTGATCATGAAAAGCTTTCCTTTTTGGAAGGAAATTTCTTCTTTTGGACGTCACGGCAGTAATCGCCGGCCGCTTTTTTCATGATCTCTTCAAGCTTCGCGTAGCGCCGCACAAAACGGGGGCTCACGCCGGAACGGATACCCAAGAGGTCCTGAAATACCAGCACCTGCCCGTCGGTCGCGGATCCCGCACCGATCCCGATCGTCGGACATCGCACGGCTTTTGTGATCTGGGCGGCAAGTTTCGCAGGCACACATTCCAGCACGATCGCGAACGCACCCATTCGATCCAGCAATTTCGCGTCTTCAAGAACACTTTCGGCTTCGCTGGAATCTTTTCCGTAAACGCGGTATTTTCCGTCTCCGACACTTTGCGGCAGCATGCCGACATGCCCCATTACCGAAATACCTTCGGTCAAAAGTTTTTGGACTTGTGCCTGGATCTTCACACCGCCTTCGAGCTTCACGGCATCGGCCCCGGCCTCCCGAATCAAACGTTTCGCGTTCATAAACGCCAGCTCGGGATCGTTATAGGAATGAACCGGCATGTCGGCCACCACAAGCGCCCGTTTCACACCCTTGGCGACCGCCGCTGTGTGATAGAGCATGTGTTCCATCGTCATGCCGAGGGTATTCTCATGGCCCAGAAGCACCATCCCGACCGAATCGCCGACCATAACAACGTCCACGCCCGCTCCATCCGCGATTCTTGCGCTCGGATAGTCGTAGAGACTGAGCGAGACGATCTTCTCGCCTGACTGCTTTTTAGAATAGATGGTTTGAGGAGTGTGTTTCATCTTTTGGGTACGGAGTACGGGGTACGGCGTAAAATCTTTTCGCGCTACTCCGTACGCCGTACGCCTTACTCATTTTGTTTGCCATTCATACGCAGTGATGAGATGGTCCATGAGCATGGCCACGGTAAGCGGCCCGACGCCTCGCGGGACCGGTGTGATGAAACCGGCTTTTTTGACCGCCTCCTCGACTTCCACGTCGCCTTGGAGCTTTCCGTCGACGTCTGGGGGCCCGACATCGATCACGACCGCGCCCTTCTTGATCCAGTCGCCTTTCACAAGACCGGGCTTCCCCGAGCAGGCCACTACGATCTCACTCGCGCCAACGATCTTTTTCATATCCTCTTCAGCCGTCCCGGTGTTGCAAACAAGTGTCGTGACGCGCGCCTCGCCCAGGAGAAGCTGGAGCGGCCTTCCGACGATCGCGCTTTGGCCAATAATCGCCGCCTTTTTTCCGCGAAGCATGATGCCGCTTGCTTTAATGAGCGTGTAAGCCGCGAATGCTGTGGGAGGGATTAGCTTTCCCCG
>CAYMER010000313.1:0-7332 GCA_964389345.1 uncultured bacterium
CATTCCAAAACAGGTCGAAACGATCCGTGCCCTTGCGGGTCTGGCGAAAAGTATAAGCGATGCTGCCTAAGCAAGAATTCTGAAATAGTCTTACCCGAAGAGTTATTGTCATATGGAGCTATTCAGGATGAAGAAGTTCAAAGAGTTGTAGAGTTTGCTAAAACCAACAGGAATGCTCTGCTTGACGCTGATTTTTGGGATGATTTAGGAACCGCGTTAGGCACAACCGCCCACTTTAAAGAATCCATCCAATGTTTTAAAAAGGCAATTGCCATTGACCCCAGCTATTTGATAGCGAAATTAAATTTAGCGGTCTCTTATAATTCCGCGGGAGATGATGACGAAGCGCTTAGATTGTTAGAAGAAATACCGGAAGATTTTAATCGAAGAGATTTAATAAAGGCAAATATTCTAAAATCCAAAGATAAATTCTCCGAGGCTATTCCACTTTATGAAAGCGCTATACAAAAAGAGCCGGAATTTTACCTGCCATATGTAAACCTGTTGGTATGCCTTAAGGAAACAAGGCATCCACTTTATGAATATTGGATTGAAAAAAGCGTGAGCTTATTTAACGACTCGCCATCAATTGCGCATCTTTTTTGCAATTACTTAGCAGAACAAAATCGTCTTCAAGAACTTGTTAATGCCGATTGGATTGATGGTCTGGAATCAACAGACGGGCGACCGGATGTTATTGGAAGAAATTCTGCGGATCACCAACTGATTTTTGAAGTTAAATTGTGGAGGCGCGTCGCATCATTAGAAGAACAATACTCCGATGAGGATTTGGAAGCTACTATCGATGCGACAATGACATCCGCGGTTCAATTTGATAGGTGCTCGTTTGGGAGGAGATTGGCCAAGTTAGCCTCAGATAATGGGAAACCCGAATTGGTAAAGAAGGCCTACAGTAAAATATGTAATGATTGCAAACGTTCTGACGAAGAAAAAAATTACTGTTGGTATGAAAGGGCTCTGGCTATTGCTCATTTCAGGAGCGGCGCAACAGCCATGGCTTTGCAATATGCTAAAACAATAATAAACAAACATCCTAATCATGCTACGTCTCTAGCTTTGTACTGGTGGTGTCTAGATGATGCTGGAAATGTCAGCGAAGCCATAAACGCAGCTGAGGAATTATTTAAGCTGAATCCGGCGGAGGAAAATCTTGCTTATAACTTAGGTTATTTATGCGGCAAAAACGGGAATTTAGGCAAGGCAATCCACTACTATGAAAAACAGATAGTAATGAAGCCCAACCATGCCCTAGCTATTGAGAATCTGACTTTTATTAAATTGATGGGTGGCGATATTGACGCGGCAAAGTCCTGTTTCGCTCAGTTTCTCGCAATCGTTTCGCGAGACGACGAGATTCTTGCTGAACGCGAGTTGGATAAATCCGATTTGATTCTGGATAAAAAGCAGAAATTCGACATCCTTGTAAAATTCGCGACAGAGAATAAAAACAGCAAATCCTTCGCAACAGACCTTATTGCTACAAACGAGAGCTCGGCCCCGATGGTTGGATCTCTTCATCATTCTGTTCGTGCGATCAAACTTTCTGCAAATGAACTTCTTGTCTACTTCAGCTGTCCAAGCCAAGCAGCCGAGAAAGATATTAAATTTCAATTAGAAATGGAACGCAGAGGTGATTATTCCGGAATTATCAATAAGCTGAAAAAAGAGGTCGCCAATTTCTCCAAGCTGCCTACAGAAGCGCAAGATTCATTAATCGAGGGGGAGGCGCGACTGTTGGAAAAATCAAGTGGCGATTATTCCTCGGTAATTGTTCTTTATGCTAAAGCAACAGAGATATGTTTGAAACGGTTCCTTTTTGACGCTTTTCGGGAAACATGCAGCTCTGAGTTTGACATAGAGAAAGAAGCTAAAACGTTATTTACCGATGAAAACAAACAGGCGTTCAACTTTCTCAAATTTATCGAAAAGGGGCAACATATTGAGTTGGGTTCCATGGCGATGGCGCTATCGCTTAGTAAAGGCAAAACCGCTAAAAAAGTGGCGCTGCTAAAGAGGTTTTTTGGCTTTGTTTCTGCAAAGAGCAATGGTTTTAACTTGCTTAGTGACGATACCCTCAAAAAAATCGATATTCTGGTTAATAAGTATCGAAATCCTGCTGCTCACGCAAAGACATTTAGTATAGATGAAGCTGCCGAGGCGAGGGGTTTGTCCTTTACAATACTGAAGTTGTTTTAGGCGACACCGTTTGAAACCCGTCCTACAAGTGTCACAAAATTGCTACAATGTCCTGAAAGCGAGCTCGATTTCCTGTGCGGAGGATCAGCCTTGGATGATCGGTTCTAATGTCGTATCTTAGTCGGAAGGCGACATTAGTCCCAGCCTTCCGTTTATCGCCCAACTCAAGGGGCTCTCCATAAGAACATTGTTGACTTCATCTATAGTTTATGTATTATACCGGCAAGTTTGCCGGTGAGAACGGAGGGTTTGTGCAAGGATTGTACAAGCAGAATATCGATGAGCAAGAGCTTATATCATTCGGGCTTCGTCTCGGGCAAAAGGGGACTCACTCCAGCAGAACAATCATGTTTGATGACCTTTCCATTCTTTTTTCCGCTCAGCCCCAAGGTGGTAGTCGTCAAGACTACGCTGCGTGCATTATTGATGCGAACTGTTTAGCAAAGCACACCACGGCAACGCGTCGCCACTCCAATCAAAATCTTGGGGAGCTTTATGCCCTCGATCCTCAAGTTGCGATGTTTAGGATTTTTCGAAATCTTTGGTCAAAGACATCTCAAGAATTTGAACGGAGACTATTGGCTCTCGAGTGTGCCATCGCCCGCGATCCGTTGCTTGCCGCATCTGCTCTTTCGGTTTTAAACCTTGTTGAAGGCGGAGAGTTTCTACGTGACTCTATGCGATCCCAAATAAAGGAAGAAGTCGGGGAGCGTTTAAACGATCAAATTCTGGATAAGGTTATTCGTAACGCAGCTAGCTCCTGGTCCCAATCCGGACACCTAGCGGGACGAACGTTTAAAAAGCGCGTTATTGTGACTCCAACCCCGGTGAGCGTGGCCTTTGGGCTTTGTTTGGCGCACAGATCGGGATTTCGAGGCCGCGAACTTTTTTCATCAGGGTGGATGAGCCTTATTGATTGCAAGCCTGGGAGGGCAGAAGAACTGGCTTTGGAAGCCAAACGCCTGGGTTACATTGATATGCGGATTCTTGGGGATGTCATTGAGATGAAATTGGATCGTTTGGACCCTTTAATGATCGGAGCTGACAATGGGTCGAATTGAAGACCTTTGCGAACGATATCAAAAACACATTTCTATTCCGTGGCAGAAGACTATTGCCGGCGCACAGCGGGTTCTTATGGTCGTTTACGATAAGGAGCTGGAGAGAACATTACGGGCACGAAAAACGTTATTTGCTACTGCAACCCAACAGACCGGGCATGATTGGTTTGAGGTGGACCTGTCCGATGTTTTTTCCCGATGGATTGCGAACGATGATTACTGCGATGAGTTTTTTAAAAATCCGGAGGATTTGCAAATTAAACTCGACGCTGAATTTACGCTGTTCATCGCAGACGAAATACGAAAAAATCTTCTTCAGAAAAGTAGCAGTGATAATAGCGTGGCTGCGATCTTTGGGATCGGAGCTCTTTTTGGTTTCACAAGGATTTCCAAGATTATCAAGATGGTAGAGGCTGAGATCAAAGGCCGGCTTCTCGTATTTTTCCCGGGACAATTTGAAAAAAACAACTATCGATTACTCGATGCGCGTGACGGATGGAATTATCTTGCTGTTCCGATTACGCTTCACAACGACGGGGGCTTCGGTTATGAAAATTAAGGATATTCTTCAGCGTGACCCATCTAAATGTCCTCTTGTTAACAACGGACAAGCCAGGATCGTGGATTCCATGGACGAGCGGAGCAGCGAGGAGCTAAAAGGGGAGCTTTCCACGTTTGTTTGCGAGGGGCAGTTTGAGGATGGGATATTGAAGATAATCCGTTCGTTTATTGATAATTTAAATCGCACCAGTCAACGCGGTTCATGGGTCAGCGGTTTTTTTGGAAGCGGAAAATCTCACCTGCTCAAAATGCTATGTCATTTGTGGCAGGATACTGTGCTGCCAGGCGGAGCTAGCGCAAGGTCGCTTGTTCCAGCTCTGTCGAGTGAAATGGTGGCCCTGTTAAGAGAGCTCGATATCGCAGGGAAACGTGCTGGTGGGCTTCTTGCCGCTGCAGGCTCCTTGCCGAGCGGATCAACGGAACATGTTCGACTGAACATACTGTCAGTTTTGCTGCGTGCGTGTGGATTACCGAGTCAATATCCGCAGGCTAAATTTTGCCTTTGGCTTCACTCCCTTGGTATTTATGAGCAGGTTAAGGGGAAAATCGAAGCCGGCGGAAAATCCTTCGAGAAAGAGATCAATAATATTTATGTTAGCAAATCTATCGCGTCAGCCCTATTGGAGCATGATCAAAGTCTGGGGCGCGATGAGGCCTCAGTGAGAGATGCTCTTCGCAAACAGTTTTCGCCCCAAACCGTTGATATCACCAGCGAGGATCTGCTTCGCATCTGCAAGGAAAGTCTGAAGCTTGTGGGTAAAGACGGAAAAATGCCTTGCGTGCTTTTGATCCTGGATGAAGTCCAACAATATATCGGCGACTCGAATGAAAGGTCCGTCTTGGTCACCGAAGTTGCCGAAGCGGTTTCAAAACAACTTGAGAGTCACGTGATGGTTGTCGGTGCAGGGCAGAGTTCCCTTACGGATCAGCCATTGCTCCAAAGGCTTATGGACCGCTTTACGGTCCGAGTGCCACTATCTGATACGGATGTGGAGACCGTGACTCGCAAAGTTCTGCTTCAAAAAAAGTCGTCAGCTGTCACCACCATCAATGACTTACTCCAGAAACATGCGGGTGAAATATCAAGACAGCTTCAAGGGACGCGTCTCGCCGAAAGGCCCGAAGATAAAAAGACCATCGTAGAAGACTACCCGCTGTTACCTGTCCGCCGGCGTTTTTGGGAGAATTGCTTTCGGCAAATCGACGCTGCGGGAACGACGAGTCAGCTGCGATCTCAGCTTCGCATTATTCACGATGCGATCTCAAAGATTTCAGACAAGGATGCGACCACTATCATTCCAGGGGACGAGCTTTTTGACCAGCTTGCTCCGGAAATGGTCAACACCGGTGTTCTTCCTCGCGAGATCAATGAGCGGATCATCCAGCTGAAGCAGGCGAAGGATGAATTAGCTTATCGAATCGCCGGTCTTGTGTTTTTGATCGGGAGGATCAAGCAAGATGGGAGCTCTAATATCGGACTTCGCTCCATTAAAGAGCATATATCGGATCTTATGGTGACGGATCTGAAGGAGGACAACGGTAAGCTCAGGGCCAAGGTGGAAGAAAAGCTCAGTGAATTGGTTACTCAGGGCGTGTTGATGCAGATCGGGGATGAATACCGGTTGCAAACTCGTGAGGGTACTGAATGGGACCGTGAGTTTCGCAATCGGCAGACGAAGCTTCGTAACGATGATGCGACTGTGCAGTTTTTTCGGGATCAGATCCTTTACGCGAATGCAGGTGAAATTGTTAAACAAGTGAGGGTCGTCCAGGGCGCCGCAAAGGTTGCCAGAGAGCTAGTGGTTTTTAAGGATGTGACAATGCCTGCCTCACAAGGCGGTGTGATCCCGTTATGGATCCGGGATGGCTGGTCAGCCGCCGAAAAAGATATGGTGGATGCTGCGCGAAATGCGGGCTTTACCAGCCCTGTGGTTTGTGTGTTCATACCGCGGAAATCACACGAGGATCTTAAACGATGCATCATCGAGGTCGAAGCGGCTCAGCAGACTCTTAATGCTTTGGGGCATCCAACAACTCAGGAAGGGCAGGATGCGCGGCACGGAATGGAAAGCCGGAAGGCCCGCAGCGAAGCAGAACTCAAAAATATTGCTGGCGAGATTCTGGAGCAGGCTAAGGTTTTTCAGGGAGGCGGGAACGAGGTTGTCGCGTTAGCTTTGCAGGACAAAATTCGTCAGGCGGTTGAAGCCTCTCTTACACGTCTTTTTCATAGGTTCGGCGAAGGGGACTCCGGTTCGTGGGAAGCTGTGCTGCGTCGAGTTAAGGAGGGCGGAGATCATCCATTCCAAGCGCTTGGCCACACTGATGCAACGGAACGCCATATTGTGTGCCAGCAGGTGATGTCTTCCATAGGATCAGGCAAGACGGGTACTGATCTGCGAAAGGAATTAAAGGCGGATCCGTTTGGTTGGCCCCAGGATGCCATTGATGCCGCTTTGATGGCTCTTCACAGGTCACAGCACATAAGCGCAACTTTTAATGGATCGCCAGTTTCCATCGGTGGTCTGGATCAGATCAAGATCTCCAAGACTGAATTTCACATAGAACAGGTCACCTTATCGATCCAGGACCGTCTCAAGGTTCGTCAGTTATTTACTAAGCTCAAAATTTCTTGTAAGGGTGGAGAAGAAGCTTCTAAGGGGAATGAATTTTTGATCAAATTGGTTGGCCTGGCCCAAGTGGTTGGAGGGGACGCGCCATTGCCGCCAAAGCCGGATACGCGTGATATTCAGAACATGATGGGGTTGACCGGTAATGAGCAGTTATCTGCTATCAGGGCAAAAGCCGATGAGCTTGATTCGCTTGTTACGAAATGGACAACCTTGCAGGAACTCGCAGAAAAGAGAATGCCGGTTTGGAGACAGGCTGAGAGCTTGGCGAAACATGCGCGGGTGTTACCCGAAGCTCAGGAACAAGCCACGGAGCTTGATGTTGTTCGGGAGCAGAGACTTCTCTTGGAGCCCACAGACCCAATCGCAACGATCGTCAAAGAGTTCGCCAGGCAATTACGGACGGAGATTCTTGAGTGCCATAAACGGCATGGAGAATTGCTTCAGAAGGCGATGACTGAATTGAAAGCGACGCCTATATGGCAGAAGACGAGCCCTGATGATCAAAAGAGCATTATCTCAGCCGTAGGGCTTGAAGCGTTATCCGAGCCGCAGATTTCCACGGATGACGAGCTGATCAGCTACCTCGATGCTAAGCCCCTCACGACGCTCATTGCAGAGATCGATGCGATCCCTGGACGTGCTTCCCAAGCGATCGAGCGTGCAGCAAAGATCCTGGAACCCAAAGTTCAAACAGTCACCCTTGATCGGGTGACACTGAGAACTGAGGAGGATGTAGTAGCTTGGGTCGAAAAACAAAAATCACAGCTCCTCGAAGCCTTAAAGAAAGGCCCAGTCCTTTTAAAATAACTAGCCATGACCAATCTCACTAAGGAACTCAGAAGAGAGCTTGAACGGGCCATTGT
>CAYMER010000314.1:0-7698 GCA_964389345.1 uncultured bacterium
GGCTGGTGGGGTTGGTATTGGGTAGCGGTGCCGCGTATGGTCTTTCACATATTGGGGTGCTCCGGGTCCTGGAGCAGGAGAAGATCCCCGTGGACGTTCTCGCGGGTTCCAGCATCGGTGCTCTTATCGGGACGCTTTGGGCCGCAGGCTATGATTCGTATGAAATAGAAAAAATCGCCCAATCTCTGAACAAGAAGAACGCGTTTTTCAAACTTCTGGGTTTTCGGGACATTTCGGCGATTCATCGCGGATTTTTTAAAGGGAATCAGATTACTCAGTTCCTGTCGTCTTATTTAAAAGATATGACGTTCTTGGACCTCAAGGTCCCGGTCAAGGTGGTGGCGACAGACCTCTTAACCTCCGAAGCGGTGGTGTTGGACTCCGGGAGCGTTCTGAACGCGGTCCGTGCGTCGATCTCGATCCCGGGCATTCTGCGTCCTTATCCCTACAAGGGAAGTTATCTGATCGATGGCGGGATTGTGGATCCGCTTCCGGTGAAGATCCTTTCCAATATGGGCGTTCGCAAGATCATCGCGGTCAATGTCTTGCCGGCTCCCAAGGATCTGATCGAGCGCAATGAACTGCGGCGTAAGGCCTTTCATCAGGGGTTTCAGCAGCGAGGCTATTGGCAGAGGTTCGTGATGAAGACGTTGGACCGAGTTCAGCGGCGCTACACGTCCAATATCTTTAACGTCCTGATGAACTCCATCATGTTCACCGAATTCGAGATCGCGCGCATGGAAGGAAGCGAGGCCGATATTTTTATCCATGCTGTTGTTCCCGACGCCCATTGGATTGAGTTTTTTTCCGTTCATAAGTTCATCGAGGAGGGTATGAAGAAGACCCGTGAACAGCTGGCGGACATACGCCAGCTTCTGCTAGAGTAAAATCCCTAAAATTTTGTAATCCCGACGGAGAATTTCCGAATAAAAGAGATCGTCATTGCGGAGTTGTGCGTGGGCGATGGACCGGGCGGCATGCTGATCTTTGAACAGAAATAAGCCCGGAACGGCCCTCAAGGAAAAACAAATTTTTTCGATAACGTTTTAAGCTATAATGACTCCTTCTTAATGGCAAAACTGGATTTCTAATTTTCTGAAAGGGCCTTATGCGTAAGCTAAGTCTAGGGTTTGCATTGCTGTTCCTGATTCAGCTCGGTGTTTCCGCTCCCCAAAGTTCTGCGGATCCCAAGCGATCCTCTTCTACCTTTAAAGGATCCAAGACGCAAAAATCTTTGTCAGCGGTAGCGACTCCTCAGGCCCTGGGCGATCAGATTGTTAAATATTTTGGACGAAAGACTGGCAAGGAGTTAATGACTGAAAAGATCGGGTCTGCGAACGTGAAGAAAGGGATTCCCTCGAAAGCGGTGGCTTCAGACGGGAAGCAGTCTTCTTTTGGAGTTCCCAAGTCCTTCAAAGCTTCTCCTCTTATGAAACCGGGATATGTTCCTCCTCCGCCGACGCCGCGTGTTTCTGTGCCCCGGATCCGACAGGAGATTCAGAAGATCCTTGAACTTAACAAGCAGATCAGAAACGTTCAAAACGGGAGTTCCGCGCAGCTTCAACGCGTTCAGGAACAAGCGCGTATTCATCAGAGGATCTTAAATGAGCTGGAAAATTCTCAAAAATCGGCAGTTGGTCAGAAGACACATGAAAGGAACGCCCTTTTGTCGCAGGAAAAAATACGGATTATCCATGAAGAAACCCAGCGCAACACTCAAATCATCGAGGATCTCAATGCCCTCCCGGCCGGTTCGATTCCGAAAGTGACCCCGAAAGTAACTTCGAAAGTTAATACCTCCGTTTCCTGAGAAAAGGCCATGCTTAGAAGCGTTTCGGATCCTCCCGATTGCGTCGAAGAGAATGGTAATCTGACCCAGATCTTCCGAGACAGCGCTTGTTTCATTGGATCCGTGCGTGGACGGACAGTGGCCAAAAAAAAGTATTTCAGTTCCGTTAAACGATGTATACTGCAACTGTTATTTTTTAAATTCACTCGAACCTTTTGAGGGGAACTTCCTATGAAAAAAGGCTTAGTTTTTGTGTTTTTGGTTTTAGCGTTAATCCATTATGGGGTTTCGGCGCCCCGCAAGACGGATACGAGTGATACGGCTGGAAATTTAAGAGAATCGGAAAATAATACGGCGTCGGTTTCGCCCCAGGGTTTCTCGGCGAATCAGATCTTCAAATTCTTTGGTCGCAAAACAAGCAAAGATCTCATGAGCGAAAAAAAGAGCAAGAATCAAAATGAAGGATCGACCTCTTCGCAGGGTAAAGAAAGTACGGCAGGGGCGTTTAAATTGCCATCTAATCCCGTGGTTTTGGGAGTACCTAGCTTTACGAAGGTTCCAGCGATTGCCGTGCGGCCGAAGGTTTTTCAGACGCCTTCCAAGTTCGTTGTTTCAAATGTGTCAAGTTCCGTAAAAATACAAAAAATCTCGGTTCTGGCGTCTCCGTCGATGGCTCCTTCAGTCGTAGCGATCCGCCCCGAAATCCGGAAGTTCGGTGGCTTGAATAAGCCGACAAGCCCAATGAATACAAAACAGGATGCTCAGACCGGGAATGCTCAGGGAAATGCAATTATCCATGACGAGATTCTGGATGAGCAGGAAGGCGCACAAAAGCAGGCGTTTGGCCGCAAGATGATCGATGAGAACGATTTTTCGGCGCAGGAAAAATCACGAAACGTTTATGAAGAAGCTACGCGCAACGCTCCAATGACCGATGAATTTAATGAAATTCCCGCTACATCTGGCTTAGAACCAGCCGAAAAATCATAAGCCGCGCTTCCTGAGTGAAGGCCCATGGTCCAGAAGCGTTCCGGATTCCCGCCTGATTGCGTCGAAGAGAATGGTAATCTAATCCAGGTCTTCCGTGACCGTGCTCGTTTCTTCGGATCCAAGAAAGCCATTTTTTATAAGGTCCAGGCCGAATACACTGGCTCCTACAGTTGGCAGGATTGGATGAAGATCGTCCGGGAAACCGCGATGGCGCTTCATTCCCTCGGTATCCGTAAAGGCGACCCTGTGGGGATACTCTCGGAGAATGGGCCGGAATGGACATTCGCCGATCTCGGGATCTTGAGTCTTGGTGCCGTGACCGTGCCGATCTATCCCACGGCGTCCTTGGAGGACATCCGCTACATCATCGAACACGCCGATCTCAAGGCGATCTTCGTTTCGACCGAGGAACAATACCGCAAGATCGAAGGATTCAGATCAAAATTCCTCCCGGCGGGCATTATCCTTTTCACTTCGGGAAGACTCGGGGATGTTCCGGCTCTGGAGACGTTCCGGGAGATGGGGCGCTGCCATGATCTGGCTCACGGCGACCTTTATGAGCAGTGTGTTAAAAGCGTCGGGCCGGACGATCTTGCGACCATTATTTATACCTCCGGGACGACCGGCGCGCCCAAGGGCGTGATGCTGACGCACCGGAATTTTATCGCGAATTATCAGGGAGCCTTCCAACGTATCCAGATTGATGACCGGGATTCCGTCCTCTCGTTCCTTCCGCTCAGCCACGTCTTTGAACGTCTGGCAGGTTATTATTATCAAGCCGCTTACGGAGTTTCGATCGCGTATGCTGAAAACTTCATGACCGTTGCGGAAGATATCCGAAAAGTTCGTCCGACCATTGTGGTCGCGGTGCCGAGGTTCTATGAAAAAACCTACGCGCGGATCTTAGAGGAGGTCGGGAAAGCGCCTTCCTGGAAGCAGCGGTTTTTTTACTGGGCGGTTCGCATCGGGACAAGAACGGCGCAGATCAGGATACGAGGCCAGCGCGTTCCGCGTTGGCTCGCATTTTATAATCGGATCGCCAAGGCGGTTGTCTTTAACAAGATCAAGCGGGCTATGGGCGGAAGGATACGTTTTTTCATATCGGGCGGTGCGCCGCTTTCCAAGGAGTTGGCGAGGTTTTTTTACGCCGCGAATATTATGATTCTGGAAGGCTATGGCCTGACAGAGACTTCGCCTGTCATTGCGGTCAATGCCCTCGATGATTTCAAATTCGGGACCGTGGGAAAACCCATTCCCGGGATCCGCGTCAAGATCGCAGAAAATGGCGAGATCCTGACGGCGGGACCATGCGTGATGAAAGGTTATTACAATCATCCTCAGGAGACGGCAGAGTGCATCAAGGACGGATGGTTTCACACGGGGGATATTGGCCACTTTGATGATGAAGGTTTTCTTCATATCACGGATCGCAAGAAAGATATTATTGTGACGGCAGGCGGAAAAAACGTTTCACCGCAGAATATCGAAGGCCGTATCCTCGCGGACCCTTTCTTTCTCCAGGCCATTGTGCTTGGAGACAAGCGTCCCTACCTCTGTGCCCTACTCGTTCCCCATAAACAGGAGGTTCTTCAGTATGCCGGAGAGCACCGCTTAAGCGACCTCTCTTATGAGAAACTTCTGGAGCATTCCGATGTTCAGGCTTGGGTCCGCGAGAGGCTTGAAAAACGCATGGAAGGTCTGGCCGGTTATGAGACTGTGAGGGCTTTTATCCTTCTGCCGCACGAATTCACCCTGTTCGCCGGTGAAATGACGCCGACCTTGAAGATCAAGCGCCGCGTCGTGATGAAAGAGTACCAAAAGGCGATTGACGAGCTTTTTCGCAGGACCGATCAAGAATGGGCGAAGCGTAAACCCTAAATCCAGAATGCAAAACACTAAATAAACACCAATATCCAAAACTCAAAATCAAAATTAGTTTTGAGATTTGAGATTTTTTCGTTTTAGATCTATTTAGAGTCTAGGATTTAGTAATGAGCATTGTCAACAATTGCGCAAACAGTGTTTTTAGAAAGAGCATTTATGACGGGTCAGTGGATTCAGGATCATTTCAAAAGCCGGGATGGGGCAAATATTTTTTATCGCTTTTATCAGGTCTCCGGCGCGCGTCATACCGTGATCATGCTCCATGGTTACGGAGAGCATTCCGGGCGGTATGAAAAGTTCCCAGGAAAGATGGAGCGCCTTTCCGCGCAGTTTGCGGTGATGGACTTCCGGGGGATGGGGCGCTCCGGAGGCACGCGCGGGGATATAGGCTCCTTCGACGATTATCTCGGGGATGTAACGGCTTTTGTCCTGCACCTTCGCAAGAAGCATTCGATCCAAAAAAAAATCATCTTGTTCGGCCACAGCCTGGGAGGTCTCGTGGCTACGCATTGGGCTATGAAAAATCCGGAACCCGTGAAGCTCCTGATCCTCTCCGCGCCGTTTTTGGGTCTTCGATCTTCGCGGATCCTCCGCTCTCTGAACCGGCTTGTCCTTCTTTTCGCGCCGCGTTTTGTTTACAAAAATCCGGTCCGGTCGAGAAATCTGAGTCACGATCCCATGGAGATCGCCACCTACCGGAAGGACCCCTTGATCATCCGCCATATCTCCGCGCGCCTGGTCGAGGAGATCGCGCAGCGCGCGGAGATTCTGCGGAAGCAGCCGATCCTTTCGGTGCCGTTTCCGGTTCATTTGCTTGCGGTGGGGGAGGAGCGCATCGTGGATCCCGTCATGGTCCGTAGATTTTTTGACCGTCTTGTGGCTCCTCGCAAAGAGAGGACGATCTTCGAAGGCTTCTTTCACGAACTCTTCAATGAGCGGGATCAGCAAAAAGCCTTCAATGTTTTGAAGACAATCATCGAAGATTGTGTATAATACCGCTCGTTTTTATGTTTTTCTCACTCAAAATTGGGGCCTGTCCAATTCTCTATGGAAATTTAAAGGTTAATTGGACTGGTCCATGTCATCGTCCGATAAAGTGAAATGAAAGACATGGGCCTGTAGCTCAGCTGGTAGAGCGCTGCATTCGCATTGCAGAGGCCAGGAGTTCGACTCTCCTCAGGTCCACCAATTTTGAGTATCTCCCCGGTAGCTTCCGCCACAAGGCGTGGCGGACCCGCCAAGTATTTTGGCGGGGGTAGAGCGCTGCACCTGCCGCTTGCTCGCGCAAGCGAGCTGGCAGGTTGCAGAGGCCAGAGCTTGAGTTCTCCGCCAGACAGCGCGGCGGATCCGTCAACGCTCTGTGGCGAAGACTCTCCTCAGGTCCAGTTATCCTTGATAAGCCCCTCGGGATTTTCCGAGGGGCTTTTTTTATTGATAACTGGGCCAGTCCTTGCCACCGTTCAAAAATAAATCGGGAGGCAAGGGCAGGTCCAAAATTTAGTTTTTCCGTAATAAGATGGCTTGCCTTTAGCTTTCGCTTCTTCCCATTCCAAGATCGAGTCTTAGAGTTTCAAGACTCGGTCTTTTTTTTGGGTGATGATTTGGTGAGAAGAAGTCCGCATCGTCTCTCGACCCATCCATTTTTCCCGATTTTTTCGAGAGTTTTCAAGCCTCAGTCTGAGCTGCGTGAACTCTTCTTCTGTTTCCATAGCCGATTAAAAGAAGCTTATTTTTAAAAACATTTTATTAACACGATAAATACGCTTAATGATTAGTGTTTTTTTAGCGTCAAAATCGGCCTTTTTCCTAGCTCTTATATGCTATAAGAAAGGCTAAGGAATATTTTAAAATTCAATATTTCTTTAAAGTGATTCATAACTAGTTGTTCTGTAAAGAGTTATATCATTAAAAATTTTTTAGGTTTGCTTGACTTCGCGGCTTTCGTTGGGTATATTTCTATTGAGGTTCATAAGGCTTTAAAATAAGTTTTATATCCTAGTGAATTAGAAGTTGAGAATATCAGAGTAGTTCTCATCGATTTCAAGAGAGGACGGCAATCCGATGATCAACTGGCAAACACAGGGTTTCAGGCCTTGGCTGAGGACCGTGGCGCTTTTGACGGTCTGTGTGTTTACCTTCACATCGGTTGTCTGGGACGGCGGCATCAACAAAGCCTATGCATCCTCGTCCAATCCTTCCAGTCTCACCCCTGTTGAAACCTTCAAAGCCAATGCCGCGCTTTCTCTGATCGATCGCCTCGATCTTCCTGATAGTTACGGAACGATCAAAGGTACGTTCAAGGGGAACCGCGAACAGATCATCCTCGCGATCCAGGACGCGCACGTCAACGAGGAGGCCCAGCGCAATATAGCGAATATCATCCGCTATTTCTCCGAAAAATATCAGCTCGGCCTCGTCAACCTCGAGGGTGCCTCAGGCGAGCTTTACACCGAACTTTTCTCCTTTTTCCCGGATAAAGACGCCCGCCGGAATGTCGCCGATTATTTTCTGAAAGAGGGCCGTCTCACGGGCCCGGAATATCTTGCCATCGTCGAGAAGCCCGCGATGACGCTTTATGGCGTGGAGGATAAAGACCTCTACGACGAGAACCGCAAAGCCTATGTCGACGCGCTCCAGTTCAAGGACCGCGACGAAAAGATCCTTGCCGAACTTGATAAGGTCCTGCAAGGGGTGAGCCGCTTTGTATTTCCCGAAGAGATGCGCGAGCTGATCCGCCGCCGTTCTGCGTTTCAGGAAGGCGGGCCGGAGCTCGTCGCTTATGTTCGCTACCTCGTGGAGCTCGGCCGCAAGCACAACATTGCCCTTGATGATTATCCCGGGATGCATTCCCTGATCGAGCTGGTGGACCTTGAAAAGCAGGTCGACTTCGACAAAGCCGAAAAAGAGACCGATGGGCTGATCAATGACCTCAAGCGCGTCCTCTCGCGCGAGAAGCTCTCCAAGTTTCTCACCAACACCGTTCACTTCCGCATGAAGAAGATGAAACGCGCGGCCTATTACGGATATCTCGAGGA
>CAYMER010000315.1:0-5690 GCA_964389345.1 uncultured bacterium
ATTTCTGAAATGGTTGACGAGGGTAGCCCAAGTCTCCATGATCGAAATAAAAATAAAGACTTGGACAAGCAAAAAAATCGCTCTTTGATTTTTTGATATTGCGAAAGGCCTGGTCCCCGCGATCAGGCCTTTTTTTTCAACCCAAAGGAATTCATGAAAGACAGTCAAAGAAGGCTTCTTTTCTCACAGCTTCGCATGGCGACGGAGGTCTGGCAAGGCGTCGAAAAAGACAGCATGCCTTCGGACCGGTGGCTTGCGCGCTATTTTTATCAAAACCGGAAAAAAGTCGGTTCCCGCGACCGCAAATTTCTTTCCGAAACGATCTACGCGATCTTCCGCCACAAAAGTTTTTTGGAAACCTGGGTCGAAAAAGCAAAGCCTCGGCCGATCATGAGCGACCTCGAGCGAGCCGAAAACCTCTGTCTTTATGCCGCCGCGAAAGAAGGACTTGTCACAAAAGAGGATTTCCGCGAATTCTTCAAGCAAAGCGAAAAGGTTTATGCCGCCCTGCAGGAACATCTTCTACCTGAAGGAGGAGGCCAAAAATCCAAAGAAGAAATGATCGCGCTTCTTTATTCTTTCCCTCTGTGGCTTGTCGGGCGATGGGTTGAAGCCTTTGGCGTGGTCGAGACAGAACGGCTGGTCGCGTTTTTCCAGCAGAGACCGCTTCTCGTGCTTCGCGCCAACACACTTAAGATCAGTCGTAAAAAACTCGTCGATATGTTCCGGCGCCTTGGCGTCGAGGCCAACCAAACAATACTGTCTTATTTCGGGCTGATTCTTCAGGAGCGGCGAAATGTGTTCGATACCCCGGCTTTTCGCGACGGATGGTTCGAGGTCCAGGACGAAGGCAGTCAGATGGTCTGTCAAAAGATGGACCCTCAGCCCGGAGAGAGTATTTGGGATGTTTGCGCCGGCGGCGGCGGGAAGAGCCTGCTTTTGGCGGCGATGATGGAGAATAAGGGACGCATCGTGGCGACGGATCTGCGCGCCTATAAGCTGGAAGAGCTGAAGAAGAGGGCTAAGCGGGCCGGGGTCTTTAATATTTTTCCCGCGGAGTTGGATCGTATGGCGGACCTCAAGCTGGCGCAGAGGGGTTTTGACAAGATTCTGGTGGACGCGCCATGTTCCGGGACCGGGACGCTCGGCCGGAACCCCGACGCGAAGTGGAAGCTTGCGCCCTCGTGGTTTGAGGCACTTCCGAAAGAGCAGCTCTCGATCCTTGAAAAAGCTTTGCCATATCTTGCGGAAAACGGCAGACTGTATTACGCGACTTGCTCGGTGGAGGCTGCGGAGAACGAAGAAGTTACAAAGACGTTTCTGGCAGCGCATCCGGAGCTGGAGATCGTTCCCTCAGGAGAAGCAGGGGAGAAGTTCTTCAAGCTGTGGCCGCCGGAGAGCGGGACGGATGGTTTCTTTCTTGCCGTTTTTAAAAATATCAATGAAGGCCAAAAAGAGGGGAAAACAACATGGAAAAAAAGATAGGAATTCTTATCGTATTTTTGTTTCTGGGGACAAGCGCCCTTTTCGCGGCGGAACCCGTGAAGAAAGAAAGCGTTTTGAAGCGGATCGGTTCCATAGAAAAGCGCGGATTCGTGAATCTCCTTACCTCACCCGCGGAAGTGGTGTATGCGTTCAAGGGAGAAAAGAAAGACCATCCCAAGGCATGGCCGCTCACCTACATTCCCTGTTTTTTCGCAAAGACGGTGACACGGCTCGGGTCCAGCGTAAATGATATCCTCGTGCTCCCCTGGTACGTGACGTGGAGTGAAGCGACGCCCCTGACCCGGCACTTCGAACTCCCGGACTATGTCTGGCAGAAAGAGTAAAAATTCTGTTTCAGGCGTGATCCCAGGACCTTGCCATGAAGAAAGAAAAGATCGCGATCATTCTTGTTGCTCCCGAGAACCCGGACAATATCGGGGCGGTGGCCCGGGCTGTCAAGAACATGGGTTTCACGGATCTGCGTCTTGTGAAGCCGCCGCAGAGCTGGCGGCCGAAAGCCAAAAAGATGGCTATGGCGGCGGAGGACGTCCTTAAAAAAGGAGAAGAATACACTTCCCTTCAGGACGCAATCCAAGATCTGGAGCTTGTGATCGGGACAACGCGACGCGTGGGAGGGCACCGCGGGGCTTTTCTTTCTTTTGACGAAGCGGTCTCGAAGGTCCGAGGGAGTTCCCATGTTCAAAAGATCGGGATCGTTTTTGGCCGCGAATCCAAGGGTCTTGCCAACGAAGACAGCGTTTTGTGCGATCATTTGGTGACGATCCCCACAGAGTCTTCCTACCCGTCACTTAATCTCGCGCAGGCTGTGATGGTGGTGCTCTTCGCTCTTTCCTGGGCGAGGGGGGCGAAAGAAACGGTATCGCATGAGCGAGCTTTGAATAAAAAAGAAATCGAAGTCACGATCGCGCATTTTGAAGCAGCGCTGAAGGTTCTGGGATATAAAAAAGGTGGGGCGGATCTTCTCCCGAGAATCCTCCGAACTTTGCGGGGGCTTATCAAGCGAGGCGGGCTTTTGGAGCCTGAAGCGCAAATGATCAAAGGTCTTTCAAGACGGATCCAGGAGAATGTTCGAAAACCTGTTAAGGATCATTTGAAGGCGGGCGGCTAGGTTTAAGTCCGAAACTAATTTGACTCAAAAAACCAAGAGACAATAACCAAACAAAAACCAATCATCAAAAACAAAGCCCCCCAAAGTTTTTGTTTTTTGGAATTTGTAATTTGTTTGGGATTTGGTTCTTGGGATTTGGTTATTATGCCTCCTCGGACTTCAGAAGAAATGTTATACTAACGCACAAAGGAGTTATAACGCTATGGATGAGCAAAAATTGAGAGAAGAATTGTTGAAGTTGATCCAGGAGAAGGCCGTGGTGCGCGGGGAGCGAAAACTGGCCTCAGGGAAGATCTCGCAGTACTATATCGATGGCAAACAGGTCACGCTCGACGCGCAGGGGCTCTTCCTCGCGGCGAAGGTGATCCTTCATATGGCCCAGGCGGTGGGTGCCGATGCCGTTGGAGGGCCGACACTTGGCGCGGATCCTCTCGCAGCAGCTGTGTCTGTTTTGAGCTCCCAGAGCGGAAAACCTCTCAAGGCGTTCATTGTCCGCAAAGAAGCCAAAGATCACGGGATGCAGAAAATGATCGAAGGGCCTGCCCTGGTCCCTGGCGATAAAGTGGTTATGCTGGAAGATGTGGTTACAACCGGAGGCTCGGTCTTGAAGGCTATCAAGGAGGTAGAAGCGCTTGGGGCAAAAATCGTTAAAACGATCTGTCTTGTGGACCGAAACGAAGGGGCTTCGGAAACGCTCGCCGGTCATTACTACTCGCCGATCTTCACGCTTCAAGATCTCGGGCTATAACAACCCAGACTATGCTCTTTTTAAAGCGGACACATTTTGTAGCGCACACTTAAATGTGCGCTACAAAAAAGCCGGATAGAATACCGCCCCATCTCTTTTCCGAAGGCTCCTAAGCACAAAAAACCCCATATCCCGCCGAAGGCGGGATATGGGGTTTTTTATTTTCTGTTCTAAAACGACGCCTTATTTTTTTACGTAATCGTAAGCGTTATGTTTTTGGGTCACGTGTTTGCGGACCGGAGCAGGTTGTGTTTCCGTGACCGTCACAAGAGGCTGTTGGGAAGCCTGTTCAGAAACAATCGGCGCTGCAATCTGTTCTTGAACCTCTGATGTCTGAGAGGACTCTTCGAGGCAATTGTCATAGGAACGATTTACGGGGAAACCGTTGAATCCAGGCACCCAGAAAAGAGCGACGTCCACGATACCCGAGCCGGCGCGAAGCGCAGTGCAACCGAGACCGCCCGCCATGCCGGTCAGAGTTCCGATCAAAGGAGCATCGGTTTTTGTCTTGTTGACAGTTTGGACAAATATATCCACGGGGCTTGTGGCGACATTAATAAAACCGCGGCCCAGCATACCGCCCAGCTTCTCCTTATAAACATCGGATTGTGCCATTTCCCACGTGTCTTTTGCAAAGCTCATCGGGACCAGCAGAAAAGCGCAAATCACAAGAGCCAGTAATACCTTTGCTTTCTTCATGAACGACCCCCCTTTTTTATGAATTTTTGAAGATGACCAACGGGCCAGAAAACCTTTCCTGAAAAGCGAACAGGCATAGATGATACAATGAATAAAAATAACAAGCAATAATATTTTTATTAGGAAGCGCCGTTTTTTGTAAGCGCAGCAAAGACAAGGAGTTACAAAAACAGACAAAAAGAATAAAAACTAGCAACTGTTGACAATTTATAGTATGTGAGATAGATTGTATTGTAGGATGTAGCTATGATGGGCTCAAAAATAGCAATGCTAAACAAGGAGAACTAGGATGGAACAACCGAAAGAACAGAGTCAAGAGTACCAGTATCCCAGGCGGGAGCGGACCCAGATTATGACGCCCAAGGAAGCGGCGAAATATCTCGGATTCCATCTCGTGACGATTTACCGCTTGCTGAAGAAGGGTGAAGTTCCAGCGACAAAGATTGGCGGGCAGTGGCGTTTCAAAAAAGACGTCCTGGATACTTGGTTGACGGACCGCATGACCCAATAAAGGATTCTCGGGTTTATGACGGTTATCATTACGATAACGATTTTTCCCGCACTGAACGCCCCGTAAAGATTTATAGGAAGTTTAGTGCGGCACTCGCTTTCAATAAAGCTTTTAAGGAGAGCCAGTGCCGTCTTCGGGCGGGGCCTCTCCGATTCTCCGCCGCACAGCGTGGGGCGGATCCGGCCAAGTCTTTTTTCTTTTCATGTATGGCGACTTGGGCGGATCAAGCGATGGTAGGGTTCTTCCGGGCGATAAGAGCTCGAGCTATTTTTCTGTGTGGGGATGGAAAAGCGGTCCGGGCCAGCTTCGCGATCGAGAACCACCTTCCACATGGCCGCTTCAAAGGCGCTCCCTTTTTATGCAACGCTTTAAAAATCTCAAGCGTGATCCTGTATTTTGTAAAAGCGTGAGGCACTGTCAAAAAAGGTACTAGCTTTAAGCTCGAGGGTTTGATCTCCTCCAGCATTTCTTTTTTATGTGACCAGAACGGAAACATCCAAAGCCCGCCCCATCGCCCCTCGTCAGGTTGTTTTTCGAGCCAAACCTCTTTTTTATTGTTTCGTAGCACCAAGGCTGCCATGGTTAGTTTTTCGTAGCGGTTTTTTTGAGATCGAACGGGATAAAAAAGCTCTTTTCCTTTGCGATGGGCCGCGCAACTTTTTTTTACTGGACACCGGGCGCATTGCGGATTGGATGGGAAGCAAACTGTTGCGCCTAACTCCATGAGCGCTTGATTAAGGTCGCCGGGGTTTTTCCTCGAGAGGAGCGAAGCCGCGATAGACCAAAGTCTTTCCAGGGTCGCGGGCCGATCAACGCTTTGAGCTATAGCGAAAAGCCTTGTGAGGAAGCGGATCACATTTCCGTCCAGGATCGGTGCTTTTTCGCCCCATGCGATGCTGGCAATCGCTCCGGCCGTGTAGCGGCCGATGCCGGGCAGCCGCCTCAACTTTTCTGCGGTCTCGGGGATTTTTCCCTGAAGCTCCTTTTGGATGTAGCTAGCCGCTTGATGGAACATCCGGACCCGTCTGTAATAGCCCAATCCGGCCCAAAGTTCCAAAGCCTTTGACAAAGGAGCTTGTGCCAGCGCGGACAGAGAGGGGAAGGCCCTGAGCCAGCGC
>CAYMER010000316.1:0-4698 GCA_964389345.1 uncultured bacterium
TGGGTACCATGCAGGAACCTTTTGTTGTGGCCCCCGTACGTGCCGAATTGCGTCTTGCCGGGACGACGGAATATAAAACACTTTTGTCGAAGACGGTCACTGCGGTTGAGCCGATTCGGGTGCCGGCAGAAGTCATCGTAGCGGCGGAACAAATAGGAGTCTATTCGACCCAAGATATTGCCGCGAAGCTTGAAGGGGGCGCGACCGAGGATAATGTTCGGAAAGCTCGACTTTGGATCACGAACCAATTGCTGAAGGCTTTTAGAACACAACAGCGCGTAAAAGGGAAGATCGATAATCCGGCCTTGCAGAAGGTCCTGGAATCTCTGGAACGTTATAAGGTCTCGGGCATACCGGGTGCTGCTCTAGAAGAGCGCGGGGTTCATGTGGTGCTTCCCGTTCTCAATCCAGCGGAGCTGAAAGCGTTAGCCGGGCTTTCGCCGGTGTTCCAAGCGTTAGCTGTAGCGCTTAATGCGAAGCTCTATTTAAATGCCCAGGTAGATTCCAAAGGAATTTCTCATCTTAACGCTCTCTTCAAGGAGGCGGCGAGAAGGAACGGTATTTCGGTCGGTGAAAAGCAATTCGAGGTTTTCAGTGCTTTTGAAGGGAAGAAAGGCGTTTTTACTTCCCGTGAACAACAAGGCGTCCCGGAGGATGCATTGCTTGCGGCTCAGGAAGCTCAGCTACCCGATAGCCATGACCGGGCGACGCTCTGGTATAACAGCCCGGGGGCCCAGTTGGATATGAAGATCCTCGCTGCCGAGATCACGGAAGCTCTTTATGCGGCTTTGGATCAAAAAATTCCAAAGGATTCACCGCGTGATATTTCCACGTATGGTCAGCAGCTGACAGCCGCGATCGTCAATGCGATCCAGGCCTCGCTCAAGATACTCGTTTCTGCTTAATCCGCTTGGATTTTTTTAGAAAAACAGTATAATCCTGCCTCCCGACAGGTAGATTCAATAACCAAGAAACAATAATCAGGGAATAACCAAATAACAAATTCCAACGTTGTTTGGTGATTGTATCTTGGAGACTGGTTATTTAGCAGTTGAACACGTCCCCATCGTCCGTATCGGAGACGAACGTCAAGTTCGTCCCGAATACGCATTTGCACATGGGGTGCAAGTGTAGGTCGGCAGGTGCTTGAAGTAGCATTGAAAAGTTGTTGTGATAAAGTTATTAAATTTACGCGTCCCCATCGCACTTGCGCCCAATGCGCAAGTACGTCTCGTCGGGAAATTGGACTTTCCCGTACGAGGGGGGACAAGAAGCAAATATGTCCCCATCGTCTAGGTCGGCCTAGGACACCAGGTTTTCATCCTGGTAACAGGGGTTCAAATCCCCTTGGGGACGCTTTTCCCTCCGAACCTTTCGTTCGTTTTCTTTCTGCGAGTTAACTAAATAATTACAATTCGAATGTTTTATGGTTAACTGGCTTGACTCGAGTTAACCAAAATGCTATTATATCAATGATGATTTGGTTAACTGGAGGGGGCTATGGGCGTACTTAAAGGTGTTCTTGAGGAAGAGCGTGGACGATTGAAATTGGTTGAAAAGGGGTACCTTCGTGAAATTGCGAAGCTTCCGGAGGGCAGTATCCAGATTAAGAAGATCAAGGAGCACGATTACCCTTACCGTGTATTGAGCAAAAAAGGGAAAATTCGGTGTGAGTATCTCGGCAAACTGCCGGAGGCGGAACTGAAGGAGTTGAAAGACAAGGTCGCCCTCCGGAAGAAATATAAGTCGCTTCTGAAGGATGCTCGGTCCAACCAAAAAATGATTGAAAGGGCGCTTCGTGGAAAGAGATGACCAGACCGGGTTGTTGCTCCGGATTTTGAAGCGCTTTTCTGAAACCGGGGTGCTTGATCAGTGCATGTTGATCGGGAGCTGGTGTTTGTATTTTTACCGGCTTGAATTTAAGAACGCGGATCTTTTGTCAACAGTGAGAACCCTGGATGTGGATTTCCTCATACCGCATCCCGGCCAGATCAAGAAGATTGTGGATATCCCCGAGCTTTTAAAAGGCGAGGGTTTTATTCCGTTGCTGAATTTTTCAAACGGATTAATTCGCTACCAGCATCCGGATTTATCAGTGGAGTTCCTCGTCCCGGAATTAGGCCGCGGATTTCATAAGCCGAGAGACATCCGCCCTTGGCATATTCAGGCCCAGGAGATTCGTTCCCTGAATTTTTTAACGTCATTCCCGCAAAAGATTCAGTATAAAAATATGACTGTTTGCGTTCCGGAGCCGGCCGCTTTTGCTTTGCACAAGTTGATCATCAGTGCAAGACGAACCAAAAAAGAAAAGCGGGAAAAAGACCTCGAGACGGCGGTTGGTATTCTGAGATTCCTGCTTAAATATCCCAAGGAAGAAGCGCGGGTGAGGGAAGTGCTGGCGAAGATCCCCGCAAAATGGCGCAAGACGATCCTTGCCGTTTCCGCGAAGCACTTCCCAGTTTTTAATGATTGGTACGATAAGTAAGGAAGCGATGCGGATTGAATCACTCTTGATCGTGGTCTTGGTAGTAACGGAGCGCTTTAATTGCCAGTTGCTTAAAGACGCTTAAACTTTTTTCAACGGTGGCGCAGGTCACGTCAGGATCAAGTGGCGTTTTTTTTCAATAAAATGTGATAAACTGACTCCCGATATATTCAAAAGGGAAAGGTGACGATGAAGGTCCTGCTTTTGACCAACGAATATCCGCCGCATATCTACGGCGGTGCCGGTGTTCACGTCGATTATTTGAGCCGTGAACTTGCCAGGCTTTGCCAAGTGGACGTCCGCTGTTTTGGCGACCAAAAATATTCAGACGGCCCGCTTTCAGTGACCGGATTCGGCCCGGAACATAAAAATTGGGAAGCCCCCAAACCTCTTCAAAGGTCCTTCGAGGCCATTCAGCGGTGCCTAGATTTCAACGGAACTCCCGTGGATGCCGACATTGTGCACGCACATACCTGGTACACCCATCTGGGGGGCATCTTTGCGAAACTTCATTATTCGATCCCTCTGGTTCTGACGGTCCATTCTCTGGAACCGCTCCGTCCGTGGAAACAGGAACAGCTTGGTGACGGGTATCGTTTCAGCTGTTGGGTCGAAAAGACCGCGATCGAAATGGCGGATGCTGTTGTGGCGGTCTCCCGGGGGACCCAAAAAGACGTGATCAAGTTTTTCAACGTCGACGAAAAAAAAGTGCACGTCATTCACAACGGAATCGATCCGGAGGAGTATCGGCCGGTCCACGCGCCCGAAAAGCTCGAACAGTTCGGCGTGGATCCCAAAAAACCTTTTCTTCTTTTTGTCGGACGGCTCACGAAACAAAAAGGGATCATCCATCTTGTGAACGCTATCCGGCACATGGATCGCGGTTTTCAGGTCGTGTTGTGCGCCGGGGCCCCCGATACGCAGGAAATAGAAATAGAGATGAGGGCCTCCGTCGAAAGGGCCCGCCGGGACCGCGGGGACGTGATCTGGATCCCGGAGATGCTGGATGTTCCGACTAAGATCGCTTTTTATTCGCATGCCGCACTTTTTTGCTGTCCTTCGATCTATGAACCTTTCGGGATTATCAACCTCGAAGCGATGGCTTGCGAGACCCCGGTGGTCGCGAGCGCTATCGGAGGGATCCCGGAGGTCGTGGTCGACGGCCAGACCGGCCTTTTAGTGCCGCTTGAACAAAATGAAACGGCGCCTTTTGAGCCCGTTCACCCAGAAAAATTTTCCAAAGACCTAGCCGAAAAAATAAATCTTTTAATGGGGAATGAGAGCCTAAGGAAAAAAATGGGCAAGGCTGGCAGAAAACGGGCCGCCGATATTTTTAGGTGGAGATCTGTTTCTAAAAAAACGCATGATCTTTATGCGTCGCTTCTTCGCGCTCAGGGACAGCCGCGAAAATCACTGGCCGCTTTTTCCACAGGGCCTGCTTCCTGGGAGAACGCAGTGGGGTCTTTGAAGCAGGGATTGACCGCGGGGCTTATTATCGAAAATGTCCGGCCTTCGATCGAGGAAGGGAAATTTCCTGTGAAATGTATTGCGGGGGACGACTTCCGGGTCGAAGCGGATATTTTTAAGGATGGGCACGAAGTACTTGGCGCGGCGATCCTGTATAAACAGGAAGAAGAGGTGTCATGGAAGGAAGCGCCCATGGTCTTTCTCGAGAACGATCGGTGGTGGGGGGCTTTTGTCCCCGAAAAAAATACTCGCTACCTTTACACGATCGAAGCCTGGGTCGATTGCGTGGAGAGCTGGCTCAGCGACACCGAAAAGAAATGTTCCCGGTATCCCTCCGTTCTGAGCGATGTCCTGGAGGGCCTTGAGATTTTCAAAAAGGCCAGGTCCGGAGCAAGAGGAGAAGAGAGAAAAAAGATTGATCGTTTCATCCTGGCCCTCAAACTTTCGAGCGGTATCAGCGGGAAGGTCGGCGACCTGATCCGGGAGCCGCAGGTCCGGGAGCTTTTTGTCCGGCATCCTGTGAAACGGCTCGTGACACGGCTCGAGAGGCCTTTTGAGCTTGTGGCGGACCGCAAACGGGCCGAATACGGCGCCTGGTATGAAATATTTCCGAGGTCGCAGGGGAAAAAGCAGGACCGAAGCGCGACGTTCAGGGATTGCATCCAGAGGCTTCCGGAGATCAAGCTCATGGGTTTTGATGTCCTTTACCTGACGCCGGTCCATCCGATCGGTGCCACAAAACGCAA
>CAYMER010000317.1:0-3570 GCA_964389345.1 uncultured bacterium
CGGGGGATATCACGCAAATCGATCTTCCGTCCGCGAAGAAATCCGGACTTGTCGAGATCCGAACGATTCTTGCCGATATCCCGGGTATCCAGTTCATCTATCTGAATGAGACCGACGTGGTGCGCCATCCGCTCGTGCAGGAGATCATCAAGGCGTATGAAAAGCACGAACGCAAAAAAGCCCGGGAAGAATCCTAGGACTGGCGCTGAGATCCCTTCATGTCATATGAGATCTACCTGAAACAGGATTGTCCGCGGATTAAGGTCTCAGAGGTCATGCTTAAAAAGATCGCTACAAAGATTCTGAGGGACCTGGGTTTTAAAAGCGCGGTGCTGAGTGTGGTTCTTGTGGACGGTCCCGAGATGCGCAAGCTCAACCGCCGTTATCTCCGCCACGCATGGTCGACCGACGTGCTCGCGTTTAGCCAGCAGAAATCTCCGGGGCATCTGAAAGAAATGCTTCCCGCGCAAGTTCTTTGCCGCAAGGATATCGATTTTCTCGGGGATATTGCGCTCTGTCTTCCCACGATCCGTACGCAGGCCAAAGAATACGGGCATACCTTTGAAGAGGAGATTCACTATTGTCTCTGCCATGGGATCCTGCATCTCATGGGCTATGAGGACAAGGACCGCATCGCGTTTAAGAAAATGCACCGCAAGCAGAGCCAGATCCTTACACGCGTGAAAAAGAAAAAAGGTTAGTTTTTTGAGCATCCACAAGACCGAAGCCCTTGTCCTGAAGACGATGCCGTTTCGCTCCAGTTCTCTCATCGTGACCTTTTTCACGCCACGACTCGGAAAAGTGCGCGGAGTGGTGAAAGGCGTGCATCGGGAAGGGGAGATCCGTCAGGCGGGGTATGAACTCTTCACCCACGCGGAGTACGTCTTCTACGAAAAAAAACGTTCGGATCTTCATCTGATCTCGGATGCCTCGATCCTTGAAAGCCATCATGCGCTCCGCGACCGGTTGGACGGGATCGCATATGCCAGTTATTTTTGCGAACTGGTGGATGAGCTGACCGAGGTTCAGGATCCGCACCCGAAGATCTTCGACCTGCTGAAGGAAAGTTTCCGCTTTCTGCCCATGATTCCGCCTCCGCGTCTTGAGACGGTTTTTGTGACGCAGCTCTTGAGGGAAATGGGCTGGCTTCCTTTTCTTGGGAGCTGTCTGGAATGTGGCGCGAAACCTCTTGAAAAAGGTTTCTTTTCTATCCGTCTCGGCGCGCTTCTCTGTGAGCGTTGCCGTTCGAAAGATACCGCCGCGATGCCCGTGGGTTCCGGAGCGCTTGCGGTTCTACGTTCTTACAGCAAGGATGCGTTGGCGGATTGCCTTCGTGTGTCTCACAGTTCTGTCATCGAAAGCCAGATCAAGACCCTCATCACCACCTTCCTCAATTACCGCCTCGGGAAGATTCTCAAGACCCGCAAGTTCCTCGACTCCATCCGCACCGTTCTGAGGTAGCCCCTTCCGTTCGCAATAACTTCTTCTTAGATGGGTAGAATTAATCTGTTACGAATGTTTTTCATCTAAGCTGTAACCCATTTGTTTTCAATAGGTTGCGATGTTAATATTTTTATCGCATGGGTTTGACTTTTCTGTATTGCCATGCTATGTTTCAATTAGAAGGCAATAATGGTATAAAATATACATATGTTATATATTGCTATATTACAAAAAGGGGGACATTAAAGTGAATGAGAAGAAGGAACTGGATCCTAAAGCTCCGTATCTGTACTTTAGCCTCTCGAGTGAGGACCGAGAATCGGCTATTTATTTCCTTTTAGAGTCGATCCTGAAAGCCAAAGACCAAGCGCATGGCCTGACGCGGACGCTTTCTTTCGATGAGGATGTGAATATTTACCTGGCCCATCTGCTCTTCGCTATCTCACTTCCAGAATATCATGATATGGCGGATCCCTTTCTTTCGACCAACACGAACGAGGTTTTTGAATGGGTCCGGGAGACCGACGATCCGATGCTCCGGTATTTTATCTTCAAGGTTAACGCCGACCATTTGCTTGTTCAGTCCACGATCTTCAATCCTAGTTCCTCATTAGCCAAGCGGTTCTCGATCAAAAAAGACACAAGGGAGGAGACGAGTGAGGAACGTTTATCCGCGATCCTTTACTACAACCAGGCTTCGCGTTGCCATGCCGGGGTCTACGACAAAAAGACCGGGGTGGGGGAAGTGCTCGGCAAGATCGCAAGCCAGTTCGACGTTTACCGGCATATCCTCGTCAGCGTCAAAGAAGATTATTTTAAGTTCATCGAATGTTTTCGAGAGCAGTCGTTCCAGCATTTTCTCTTGAAGATGAACAGTTACGAAAAAGACCATCTAAGAGACATCAAGATGGAAAAGTTCCTTGAGGCCTATCAAGTGTGGCTTGCCACCAAGGCCCCGGAACTAAAGCCAGGAATACTTCAATTAACCCAGGAACTCAGTCAGTTAGACTCCCAATTTCGTTTTGACGTTACCAAACTCAACTGATCCACCTCAAGAAAGGTCGCTTTCGGAGTTTGCAGGTTATGCCTGGGGCCAGACGCTTCTCGCGTCTGGCGAGGAGATCTGCGGGCTCCTTTTTTTTGCCCATGCGTCGGTAAGCATGGGGCGAATCCACCGGAGCTCTTGGACGGATGTCCCCGACGTTTTGATGATTTGACGCGGGTGTCAAATGGAGTACCACTGAATCGGTTTAGGCCGCCTATTTCCAAGCTTTCTGAAGTCTGGTATAATCCCCGCTCGATGGCACGGTCATTCTTTAAGTTCTTCTAAGAAAGGATCCTATGTT
Organism: uncultured bacterium; assembly: GCA_964389345.1. Lineage (GTDB taxonomy): Bacteria > Omnitrophota > Omnitrophia > Omnitrophales > Aquincolibacteriaceae > Aquincolibacterium. The sequence goes on from CAYMER010000317.1 coordinate 2,790, forward strand.
CAAACCGCTCACGATCGAACCGACGGGACGATTGCAGAAACTACCGCCTTACCTTTTTGCGGAGATCGACAAAAGAAAGCGCGAGCTCATTGCCAAAGGGAAGGACGTGATCGACCTTGGGGTCGGGGATCCGGACATTCCGACGGCGGACTTCATTATTGAGGCCCTGAGCGTTGCAGCGAGAAATCCGCGCAATCATCGTTATGCCCTTGACCAGGGGATGCCGGAATTCCGCCATGCGATCCGCGATTGGTTCCAGCACCGTTTTAATGTGAAACTGGACCCGGATAAAGAGATCCTTCCGCTCATCGGTTCCAAGGAAGGTATCGGGCATTTGCCGCTCGCGGTTCTGGATCCCGGAAAAGTCTGCCTTATTCCGGACCCCGGTTATCCGGTGTACCGTTCGGGCACGCTTTTCGCCGAGGGCATTCCCTACACAATGCCGCTTTTGGAAAGAAATCATTATCTGCCGGATTTCGACGCGATCCCGGAAGAGGTTCTAAAGAACACAAGGCTCATGTTTCTCAACTATCCGAACAATCCGACTTCTCAAGTCGCGGACAAGGCCTTTTTTGAAAAGGCCGTGGCATTTGCGCGTAAGCACGGGATCTTGATCGCGCATGACGCGGCTTATTCGGAGATGTGCTATGAAGGGCTCAAGTCTCCGAGCATCCTTGAGATCCCCGAGATCGGAAGAGCACACGTCTGAACTCCAGTCACCGGCTATGATCTCGTATGCCGTCTTCTGCTTGAAAAAAAAAACACACCACAATGACTCAAA
>CAYMER010000318.1:0-10845 GCA_964389345.1 uncultured bacterium
CGTGTGCTCTTCCGATCTTCGCCCGCGACTAAATTGACCTGGGCCCATCATATCGAACTCCTTCCGGTCCGTAATCAAAAGATCCGCCTTGCCCTTGAAAAACGCGCGGAACAGGACGAACTTGACCGTGACAGCCTCCGCGCGCTCGTCCGTCATGAAAAGGTGCGCGAACAAGTCGCCAAAAACCTCGTTGTCCAAAAAGAGACCGGGTCTCAGAAGAATGTTTTTTTACCCGACCTTCTTTCCGCGCCGAAACTCGGGCTCCTGAACACCTACAGAATCAAAGATCCCAACGATACAGCTTGGCCTGACAAGCGCGTCCTGCTTCTGGACCACGGCTTCAAATGCTACCGCGCCCTGATGCCCGGGGAAGCCCGCGGACTGAAGGCCGGGGACATCGTCGCGTGGACCGGCACGGAACTTGAAAAAAAGGTGCAAGGGTATTCCACCCTCAGAGAGACCCGGTTTTCAATTTCGAAGGCCGGGTCTCAGGAGGGCGCTGCAAATTCCGAGCCCCTGCTCTATACCTACAAAGCCTACCTCGAATCGGTGATTGACGGGGACACGCTTTGGGTCGTGCTGGATATCGGCATGAGAGAGTTCAGCCGGCAGAAGCTGAGACTTCGCGGCATCGATTGTCCGGAAATTTATACCAAAGAAGGCCAAGCGGCAAAAAATTTCGTAGAGTCCGTTCTCAAAGACGTCCATTCTCTTACCGTGCTCAGCTCCCGGAACGCCTCCTACGACCGCTACGAAGCCGATGTTTTCCTCCCCGGCTTCCTCAAACATGGTTTCGAAGCGTCCCGTTGCACAAGTCCGGTTCTCGGCAATCTGACCTATCTCAACAACCATCTTCTGGAAACCGGATGGGCTGTGAGGGTGAGGAAATAAATCGGTTGAGGAAGGCGGCCCGGCCTGATAGTTAAGGCTGCTACCCAGTGGGGTTGCCCCGCTGATTCTGAAACAGGCTAGTCAGCCACATTGTTCAGGTTTATACTACCCAGCAACCCAAGGAGGTTTGCCATGAAGAAGTTATCCTTTCTGTTGGTCATATTTATGTTAGGCCTTGGAATTGCATCGGTAGCATATGCGGGAGAAGGATACGCAGAAGGACGACAGTGGGCAGCGAAAAACGGCGTTATAGATGACGATTTTCACAGCGACCATTCAGAAGCTTTCGATAACGGAGTTCGACAATACGCTATAGAACAACAGCAGATACGGGAGCAAAGAGAATAAAAAATGACAGTCGTGATAGGAACTCTCATAAGCATTAAAAACGTATGAAATTCGGGAACAAATTAACTTTCTGGGGGCTGCTCATCTTGGGCGGCTCTCTTTTTGTTTCAAGTTCATGCCTTGCCGCTGATCCTCTCATCGTTACCCGCTGCATTGATGGCGATACCCTCCAGCTCTCCAATGGAGAGAAAGTGCGTCTGATAGGCGTTGATATCCCCGTCGAGATAGACAAAAAGGCGGCAGAGTTCACTCGCAAGCTGGTTGAGGGCCAGCAGGTCAGGCTGGAGTACGATGTCCAGCAGAAGGATAAGTACGGGAGGACGCTGGCTTATGTTTTTGTCTTTGTTTGTTCGCAGTGCAAATATGATGCGCCTGTGGAATATGAAGTGGCGCAGTTGGACGGCAACTCTTTCATTTTCTTAAACGCAACGTTAGCTAAAGCTGGCTACGCCCAAGTGATGACCCCCGCCTTAAATGAGGTGAGGCAGGCGGTTCCGCCGAATGTGAAGTATCAGGAGTTATTCGTGAAGCTGGAGAAGGAAGCCGGAGAGAAAAAAATGGGATTGTGGAAGGGTGAGATAGATGAGCACCCCAAAAAGCTGGGTTATAACCTTGGCATTGAAGATGCAACGGGTGAGGGGAATGTGCGTGTTTCGAATGCGAAAATAGGCGTTGATTATAAGGTGTCTAAAAATTCTACGGTAGGTGTGGAGGCAAGACAGGGAATTCATGATACACAAGATGCCGCAGCCTGGGGAAAGTCGGTTAATGATGAGACTGCGGCTCGGGCTAAATACAAATTATCGTTTGATTAACCACGCCAAAAACAGGTAAATTCCGGCTGAACGTCGCCCAGTTCATTAGGGGGGGGGATTTTTGGAAGTAAAAATAGGGCCATCTCGCCAAGAGAAAACAATCCTAATTTTAGAGATCAAGCCGACGCTGGACCAGATAGAAGTTATCGAATTTTTCGGTGAAACAAAAAACAGGTGACAGCCGCGCCACTTCCGCCAAAAATCTTGGGACGGATCCGTCCTCCGGCGGAGAAGCTTCGGCGGGCAGGCATCTAAACAAGTAACGCGGGGAACGGGGAACGGTGAACGATGAACGCTTGCGTTACCCGTTCCCCGTTTCTCGAGCTTTTAAAACGGAGATTTAATGACTTACTTTAAAATTTTAAGCGTTGTGCTCGGCGGCTGGATGGTTCTGGGCGGAGTGGGGGCGGTTTTTTTCGGAGAAAGCCTGAGGCGGTTCGTCGTGAAGGTTTATCCGGAAGCTAGGCCTCCTTGGATGAAACCTGTCGGGGCGCTGGTGCTTGCGCTTGCGTTGTGGACTTGGGTGGAATTTGTGAGAGCGGTCACGATGGAGCACTTTGTGGTGACGCTCGTGGTGAGCCTTGGCCTCGCCAAAGTTGCGCCGCTCGTCTTCTATTATAAGAAGTCCCGGGAGTTCCTGATGGCGCTTGTGGGGGAGCCGCTCGCGTTCCGCGTCGTAGTTCTCAGCTCCGCCGCTGTTGGCTTGGCGCTTCTCGTGATGGGAATTTTCTTTTAAAAAATCGAGATACGAAAAGAGGGACAGTCCCCTTAAAGTTCTAGGGGGACTGTCCCTTTAGTTTTGCGCGGAGCAGGTCTGCGTGAGGAACACAGCCTGGTCGTGGTTGACTTCGAAGAATCCCGGGCCGACCTGAAAATTCTTTTCGAGTTCGACGCGTTCCTTCACGATTATTTTTCCGCCTTTGGAAGATACCAGATACGGCGCGTGATGAGCCAACACGCCGACAAAGCCATTCTCTGTAGGCAGGAACGTGTGAAAGACCGTCCCTTCATAGGCGATCCCCTGCGGCGTGATGATCTTCAGTGAGTACGAAGCGGACATTTTATATCACCATTTGCACGAACCCGGGGCGTGCTACACGCCCCGGGTTCGTGCAGGGGTTAAACAGCGACCTTGATCTTCTCATAAGCCTCTAAAACATCTTCAATACCGCCTGCCATGTAAAAGCACTGCTCCGGGATATGATCGAGCTCGCCGGCGAGGATCTTTTTGAAGCTTGAGATCGTATCCTTCAAATGGACGTAACGGCCTTTGCGTCCCGTGAACGCTTCCGCAACGAAAAAGGGCTGCGAGAAAAAGCGTTCGATCTTGCGTGCGCGCATTACGAGCTCTTTATCTTCCGGAGAAAGCTCGTTGATCCCCAGGATCGCGATGATGTCCTTCAAGTCCTTGTAACGCTGAAGGATTCGCTGAACCTCACGGGCGATGTCGTAATGTTCCTGTCCGACGACGCGTGGATCGAGCATGCGCGACGTGGAAGCGAGCGGGTCGACCGCCGGAAAAATACCCTGTTCCACGATCGAGCGCGAAAGCACCGTAACGCCGTCCAGATGCGAGAAGGCGGTGGCCGGTGCGGGATCGGTAAGATCATCGGCCGGCACGTAAATGGCCTGCACCGAGGTGATGGATCCTGACTTCGTGGAGGCGATGCGTTCCTGCAGGGCCGCCATCTCAGTCGCGAGGTTCGGCTGATAACCGACCGCGGAAGGCATGCGGCCGAGGAGTGCTGAAACCTCGGCGCCTGCTTGCGTGAAACGGAAAATATTGTCCACGAAAAGCAGGACATCCTGATGCGCCTCGTCGCGGAAATATTCCGCCATGGTGAGACCCGACAGGGCGACGCGTAGACGCGCACCGGGAGGTTCATTCATCTGTCCGAACACCATCGCCGTTTTTTTGATCACGCCGGATTCCTTGAGCTCGAGCCAAAGGTCGTTGCCTTCGCGTGTGCGTTCTCCGACGCCGCAGAAAACTGAGACGCCGCCGTGTTCGTTAGCGATCGAGTGGATCAGTTCCATAACGATGACGGTCTTGCCGACGCCCGCGCCGCCGAAAAGTCCGACCTTGCCGCCCTTCGGATAAGGAGCGAGAAGATCAATGACCTTGATGCCGGTCTCAAGGGTCGCCGAAACGGGGAGCAGTTCTTCAAAGGAAGGCGGCGCGTGATGGATGCTGTTCTTTTTGGCCGGATCCTTGACAGGCCCTTGCTCGTCGATCGGCTGTCCCAAAAGATTAAAAATGCGTCCGAGGGTTTGTTCGCCCACAGGAACCGAGATCGGAGCGCCGGTGTCTTCCACCTTCATGCCGCGCACCAGGCCGTCGGTGGAGGCAAGCGCGATCGCGCGGACGACATTGTCCCCGACATGCTGAGCGACTTCCAGGACCAGGACACGGTCCTTCATTTCCACTTCCAGGGCGTTTAGCATCTGCGGCAAATGTTCCGTCTCGAACTCCACGTCGACGCTGGGGCCCATCACTTGAATGATTTTACCGATGTTCATTTTTCACCTCGTAAGGAGTACGGTGTACGGCGTACGGCGCCTAAATGCTCCGTACTCCGTACGCAAAACGCCGTACTAGTTTTTAAGGGCTTTCGAGCCCGAAACAATCTCAATGAGTTCTTTGGTGATAGCGGCCTGCCGGATCTTGTTTCTCAAAAGCACAAGCGCGTCGATCAGTTCTTCTGCGTTTTCGGTCGCCTGGTACATAGCGTTCATGCGCGCCGTATGCTCCGCGATCAAGGATTCCATGAAAATCATACGGACCTTGGATGCGAACACAAGCGGGACGAGCCGCGCAAACAAGACTTCGCGACTGGGCTCCATAATGTAAGAGCTCGATGTTTCGAAAGGCGTGGCGGTGATTGACTCCAATCGGAACGGCAAAAGTTTTTCTGTGGTGGGGCGAAAGACCGATCTTCCCGTGAAATGCGAGTAGACAATATAGACCGCGTCGACCTTCCTTTCTGTAAAAAGCGTTTCAATAAGCGAGCTTGTCTCTGTGATCACGGACTCGAGTTGGGATGTCTTGGTGTCCGTGAAAGCCTGATGCCATTTGTGACCCGCGCGCGAAAGAGCATTGACACCCTGCTTCCCGACGCCGATCAAAAGAGGCGCTTGAGATCTGCCGTGCAGGAATTTCTTGGCCTCCTCAATGAGGCTGCCATTATAAGAACCGCAAAGCCCGGTGTCGGAGGTGATCACGAGAAGCGCGGTCTCACGTTCTTCGCGCGTTTCAAGCAAAGGATGCTGGGGCGGAATATCGGTCGCGAGCAAACGGTTCAGGACGCTTTCCAGAGCCCGGACATAAGGCGTCGTTTGCTCGCGCAGTTTCTGGAATCGCTTGAGCTTCGCCGCTGCGACCATTTCCATGGCCCGGGTGATCTTTTGGGTGTTCTCAACACCGCGGATCCGGTTTTTTAGCGCGCGTAATTGTCCGCTCATAACTCCCGTACGGAGTACGGCGTACGGAGTACGGAAATTTTTCGCAGTACTCCGTACACCGTACTTCGTACTAGATTTTAAAGGTTTGTTTGAATTTCGTAACGGCTTGTTTCAAATTCTCTCTCAGAGCATCGGAGAGGACCTTCTTCTCCGCGATCTCAATGAAGATCTCCTGATAATTCTTATCAATGAAATCCAAAAGGCCTTTTTCGAAATCCCGGACTTTGCCCGAGGAAATGTCATCCAGGAATCCTTCATTGCCCGCGAAAATACTGACCACTTGACGCTCGAGAGGCATCGGGTGCAGGTCGGTCTGCTTCAGGATCTCAACCATGCGTTCACCGCGCGTGAGCTGATCTTTGGTGGCCTTATCAAGATCGGTTGCGAGCTGGGCGAAGGCTTGAAGCTCGCGGTACTGAGCGAGGGCGAGGCGCAGTGTGCCGGCGACCTGTTTCATGGCTTTGGTCTGGGCGTTACCGCCTACGCGCGAGACCGAAAGGCCGACGTTAATGGCCGGTCGAACGCCTGCGTAGAAAAGATCGCTTTCCAGATAGATCTGACCGTCGGTGATGGAGATGACGTTTGTCGGAATATAAGCGGAAATGTCTCCGAGTTGCGTTTCGATCACGGGAAGTGCGGTGAGCGATCCTCCGCCAAGGTCTTCGCGCATTTTGGCCGCGCGCTCAAGCAGCCGTGAATGAAGATAAAACACATCGCCCGGATACGCTTCGCGTCCCGGCGGCCGCTGAAGGAGGAGAGACAGCTGACGATAGGCGACGGCGTGCTTTGAAAGATCATCGTAAACGACGAGCGCGTGTTTACCATTAAATAAAGATTCTTCACCGATCGCGGCGCCGGCGTAAGGTGCGAGGTACTGAAGAGGCGCCGGATCGTCGGAAGATGCGGAAACAATCGTGGTGTATTCCATGGCGCCGTGCTTTTCAAGCGTTTCCGTGAGTGCCACGACGCTTGATAATTTCTGGCCGATCGCGACATAAATGCAATGAACGCCTGTCGTCCTCTGATTGAGGATCGTGTCGATCAGGATGGCGGTCTTTCCGGTCTGGCGGTCGCCGATGATGAGCTCGCGCTGGCCGCGGCCGATCGGGATCATTGCGTCAATGGATTTGATGCCGGTCTGGAGAGGTTCTTTCACCGGCTGGCGTTGGACGACGGATGGGGGCAGGGATTCGAGCGGGCGTGTTTTTTTTGTGACGATCGGACCTTTGCCGTCGAGCGGTACTCCGAGCGGATTGATGACACGGCCTTTTAAAGCGTCGCCGACTGGAACTTGCGCGATCTTTCCCGTGCGCTTGACCTGGTTGCCTTCTTTGATGTTGCGGTCATCGCCCAAGATGACTACCCCGACATGATGCGGTTCCAGATTGAGCACGAGGCCGGTCGTCCCGTCGTGGAACGTAACGAGCTCCCCGGCCATGACATCGTCTAAACCATACACGCGGGCGATTCCGTCGCCTACCTGCAGGACATAACCCACCGATTGCATCTCGAGCTTCGTTTCGTATTTCTGGATCTCTTTTTGGATGGCGTGCGTGACTTCTTCGGGTTTAAGCATCAGACATTCCTCAATTTTTTATGTCAGAATGACGGGCCGGTACCGGCCGTCAGTTTTTGTTGGATCTCATAAAGACGGTTCCTGAAACTGCAATCGATCTCTTTGCCGGAAAAACGCAGGACAAATCCTCCCAGAAGATCCCGGTCGGTTTTGGGGATCAGTCGGATCTCGGTCCGGGCTTCGGGCCCTGCGGCGAGGGGAGACGTGCGGAGCCCCTTCGTGAGAACGGCTTTGAGTTTTTCAAGGAATTTTGAAGAGAGAGGCACGGCCGAGATCATCTCGACTTCTTGCACGCCTCGCTTTTTTTCAAAGCGTTCATGAAATATTTTTTGAATGTCCGGCAACAGCGTGAATCTTTTTTTATCGATCAGGACACGGAGGAATCTTTCCAGAAGTCCTGTCCGTTCTTCCGCGAGGGTCTTCAGGGCCAGGTCGTATTTTTGATCCTTGGTGAGCGTAGGATTTTCGATCAAAAGCAGGATCTTGGGTTCCGTCTCCAGGATCCGCGCAAGCGCGTGGAGCGAGGCGTCCATCGCAGAGAGTCCGTTCTCTTTTTCCGCGAGTTCGAAAAGGGCGCGGGTGTAACGGCCCGCAGCGGTCACATCATTCATAGTTTTTTCTCAAGTTCCTCGAGGATCTCGAGGGCTTTTTTCTCTTGTTGGGCACCATCCATTTTTTCCGTCAAGATCTTGGATGCGACCTGGATCGAGAGCCCGGCGATCTCCTGGCGCAGGGTGAAGCGCGCCTTCTGGATCTCGAGCTCAATATTAGCCTTCGCCTTTTCAAACGAGGTCTGGGATTCCAGGCGCGCCTTTTCCTGGATCTCACGCGCGAGGCGGCGTCCTTCCTGGATCGCTTCTTGCATTTTGGCGCGAGCCTCTTCTTCGATTTTCTGAAGATGCGTTTTGTAATCCTTTTGTAGCAAGGCAACCTCTTGCTTAGTCTTCTCGATTCCACTCCACTCACTTTCGAATCGCTCGCGCCGAGCTCGAATGATGGCGAGAAGCGGTTTCCACGCGAATTTTTTGAGCACGAAGAAAACGATCAGGAAGGCGACGAGCTGAACGAAGACTTCCGGGAGCTGGATGTTTTCTTGAAAGAATTCCATAAACGTTCGAGAGCTAGATCTTTCCCATCAATACGAAACCGAAGATCAGCACATAAAGCGTCAACGCTTCGATAAGGGCGCAACCGGCCATCATGTTGACCAGGATCTTCTGCGAGGCTTCGGGCTGACGGCCGGTGGCGTCCATGGCTGCGGCAACGGCTTTGCCGAGGCCCAGTGCAGAGCCGAAGGCTGTGATCGCGAGTCCGATCGGGAGTGCAAAACCTAGTGCGACGTTTGCTTCCATAGTGATTCTCCTTACGTTGAGGTTGGGTGAGTCGGACTGAAAGCTTTTTCGGGCGCCGCGCCGTGATCCTCATCAGGGTCGTGCGGCAGGATGAGAGAAATATACACGGTTGAGAGCAAAAGGAAAACAAAAGCTTGAATGAAACTGAAGAGAATGACAAGGACATTGGCGAAGAGTTGAAAAAAGAAAGGCAGCCAGTAGTACATCACGTTCAATTCCGCGAACTTGTAAAGAAGCTTGTCCTCGCTTGAGACGTTGGCGAAAAGACGAAGAGAGAGGCTCAAGGGGACCGCAAGGAATTCGATGCTCAGGTTGATAACGAGCATGAGCGGAAGGAGTGCAATCCCCAGGATCCCCACCGGATTTCCGGCGAGATGTTTCAAATAATTGACGAAGCCGTGTGATTGGATGCCGACCCACTGGATGTAGACCGTGGTGATGAGCGCCAAAGCGATCGTGGTGCTCCACGTGCCGGTCGGCGATTTCATCAAAGGAATAAGTCCTAGCCAGTTCTGCAGAAGAATGTAAATGAACATTGTTCCGAGGAAGGGGACGTGTTCCAGCCCGCGGGGGCCGAGGATGCCGGTCACGAATTCAGAGAGGCCCTCCATCACGAGTTCCCAGCGGTTCTGAAGACCTTTGGGGAGGAAATCATTTTTTTGCGCGGCCTGGATCGATCGAATAGCGATGAAACCCAGGACCAAAAATGAAAAAACGAGATTCTCCCAGGAGAATAAAAAATTAACGAAGTGGGATTTCGGGAAAAGATGTTCCAGGAGCGTGATGAAGTTCGGGAGCTCTTCGGCGGCGCGTTTAGGAGCTTGTGCAACGACTTGCACGGTGGCTAGCACCTGTTCTGCAGGCACATTCATAAATCCTTTTTCTCGCTCCTTTTATATAGAAGCCTCAGAATTCGCACGGTCTGGATAACCGAGCCGGCGAGTCCCAAAAGCACGAGCGCCAGGGTGGTGCCGGGAGCCCAGCTCCATTTTACGATCAGCCATCGGCTGATCAGATAACCCGCCAAAGGGCCGCTCAGGAGGACCGTAGGCAGGGTGAGTGCCAGTCCGAGCATCCAGAAAAGCTTCTGAAGATCTTTCTTGATTGTGTCCAAGAGATTCGGGGTGAATCCACACCCAACTCACAACGCTGCTTTCATTTACAAAATCTGATAGTCGGTATTATCTGGCAAATCATATTTCATTGCAAGGAAACTCCTGCGCGAAGGAGTACGGTGAAAAGGATTTCGCGTAACGCCGTACGCCTTCCGCCGTACGAAGATAAATTTTATTCTGGATTTTCCGATCTTCTGCCGATACAGTAACCCACACGGAGGTATAGGGAATTATGTTCAAAGGACTTTTCAAGCTTATCTTCGGCCTGATTCGCTTAGCGTTTTTCCTGGCTCTGTTTATAGTTATTTTCCATACTTGGGCGATCAAGCAAGTTATCACTTTCTCTTTAAGTCATCAGCTGGGCGCGGATGTCTCGATCCAGAACGTGAAAATGGACTGGAAGAATACCGGGTTCGAGGTCCAGGGCCTTGAGATCGGAAATCCTTATAGCTTTCCAAAGGGAACTTTGGCGGATATCCCGCTTGTGATCGTCTCGTTGGATCTTTCCAGCATTCCTCAGGGTATTTTGCGTCTCAAGACCGTGGGATTTGATTTGCGCGAGCTTCAGGTGATGAATGCACCGAAAAAGGGTTTGAATCTCCTAGAATTGAAGCCTCTGCAGAAAAGCAATGAGGAGAGATCCTCGTCTTCGCGAGAGGTCGTTCGAACACAGATCAAAAAATATATACCCGAAGTGATAATCGACGAGCTCATTTTTTCCATAGGGGACATCAGCTATTTGGATATGAGCGGTCTTTCTTTAAAACAAAATCGTTATCGGGCCGGGATCCGTGGCGCGACCTATTACAACATTCGCGGAACCCAGGATATGATCGCGATCGTAGCCGGAGAAGCTTTGAAAAAAATGGGTTTTGGCTATCTTGAGGCGCAATTTCAAAAACTACAGAGTCGCTCAGTTTCTTCCGAAGTCCAAAAAGGAGGTTTTTTAAGCAAGGTCATGGAAGTTTTGAATAGAAATTCGTCCAAGTAATCCTATAACGCCTTCCCAACAAACAAGTTGCCAGCATCCTCCAAAAGACGAATCGCTTATCAAAAAATGTTATAAATTGCGTCTAAGGTCTAGCAGATTCAAGAAATAAGCAGAGGAAAGATTTTTTTAAAAAGCTTGACACGAATTTCTTTTTCAATAGAATGTCCACTCTTTCCTTGGGAGAGCTGTCTCCGCTTAAGGTGATTTTTGTCTTCAAATGCGGGTTTTTTCAAGGGGAAAAGGCTTTTTATTTTTGTTTAGGGAAGAGTGTCGTAGCGAGCGATCGAAAGCGCTG
>CAYMER010000319.1:0-2552 GCA_964389345.1 uncultured bacterium
CGATAATGCGCGAAAGCCCTGTTAGCCTCCGCCATCTTATGCATATCTTCCCGCTTCTTAACGGAAGGTCCCGTCTTATTGAAACCGTCGATGATCTCCTGCGCCAATTTCTCGTGCATAGGTTTCCCCTTGCGGTCACGAGAATAACTCCGGATCCAACGAAGGGCTAGGGAGTAACCACGATCTTCAGAAACGCTGACCGGCACCTGATACGTCGCACCACCTACACGCCGGGATTTTGTCTCCAGGAGAGGGCGCACATTATCTAACGCTGCACGAAAAACTTCAAGCGGTTCTTTTGTTGTTTTTTCTTTCACGATATCGAGGGCATCATAAACGATCCTCTCAGCGATCGACTTTTTGCCACATTCCATCACAATATTAATGAACTTCGCGATCAGCAAATCACCGTAGCGCGGGTCCGGGTCGATCAATCTTTTTTGAGCACGTCTTCTTCTCATGATTTCTTAGCATCCTTTTTCGGGGTTTTCGCGCCATATTTTGACCGCGATTTGTTACGATCCGCAACGCCGGAAGCATCCAGTTTTCCGCGAACAATATGATAACGAACGCCCGGAAGATCCTTCACGCGACCTCCTCGCACGAGCACGATCGAATGTTCCTGCAGGTTATGCCCGACGCCCGGAATATAGGCCGTCACTTCCTGCCCATTCGTCAAACGTACGCGAGCGATTTTTCGAAGAGCGGAGTTCGGTTTTTTTGGGGTTTGGGTCCTGACGATCAAGCACACGCCTTTGCGAAACGGCGAATTTTGCAAAGCCGGGGACTTGGATTTTACTTTGAATTTATTTCTTCCAAAACGGATCAACTGGTTGATGGTCGGCGCCATTTAAGAATTCTCCTTGGATGCACTTGCTTTTTCGGCAACTTTTTCTTTTTTCCCGGCCTCAGGATCCGGCAGAACATCGGTCAGATCTTTTTCGAGCTCAATGTTATGGTGAATCTTGAAACCCGTTCCGGCCGGGATCAAATGCCCCATAATGACGTTCTCTTTGAGCCCTTGCAAAAAGTCCCGCTTGCCGGCAGAAGCCGCTTCCGTGAGCACGCGTGTCGTTTCCTGGAAACTCGCCGCCGAAATAAAACTATCTGTTGTAAGCGACGCCTTCGTGATCCCGAGAAGGATCGAAGTTCCTTGGGCAGGCTCCTTACCTTTCTTGATCATCTTGGCATTCTCTTCCGCAAACTTTAGTTTCTCCACATGGGAACCCACAAGAAATTCCGTATCTCCCGAATCCTCGATGCGGACTTTACGGAGCATCTGGCGAACGATCGCTTCCACATGCTTGTCGTTGAGCCTCACGCCCTGTAACCGGTAGACTTCTTGAACTTCTTCCACGAGGTATTGCTGCAAGCTTCTTTCGCCCGAAACGCGAAGAATATCCTGCAACACGACGGGGCCGTCCACAAGCTGCTGGCCGGCGAGGACTCTGTCACCTTTGTAAACGTTCAAATGCTTGCCGTGCGGGATCAAATATTCTTTAGCCATACCGGTCGAGCTTTTCACGATGATTTGGCGCTGACCCTTTACAATCGCGCCGATTTCCACCACACCGTCAATCTCTGAGATAACGGCAGGGTTCTTCGGTTTACGAGCTTCGAAAAGTTCGGCAACGCGCGGCAGACCGCCCGTGATGTCACGGGTCTTGGCGACCTTGCGAGGTGTTTTCGCGAGAAGCGTTCCGCCCGTGATCGATTGGCCGTCTTTCACCACAATGTGCGCTCCGGTCGGGATCGGATAGAACGCAAGGATCTCATCTTTCGCCCCGACCAAAAGTAACTGCGGGTGCATATCTTCTTTATGCTCGATGATCACGCGCTCGGTCATACCGGTCGTCGCATCAAGCTCTTCATTCATCGTGACACCGGCCTTGATATCTTCAAAACGGACTTTCCCAGACACCTCGGTCAAGATCGGAACTGTATACGGGTCCCATTTCACGAAGATCTCGCCTTTTTTGACCTTTTCGCCATCCTTAAAATGGATGAAAGCGCCGGTCGGGATCGTGTACCGCTCCAGCTCACGGCCCGTCGGATCATGCAGTGAGAGCTGACCGTTGCGATTGAGCACCACGGTCTCGCTCGTCTTTGTAATGACCGTTTTCAAATTATGGGACTGGAGTACGCCTTCATTGCGCGCACGATAATAGGATTGTTCGACCACGCGGGAGGCCGTTCCTCCGATGTGGAACGTACGCATGGTCAGCTGGGTACCCGGCTCGCCGATGGACTGCGCAGCAATGATGCCGACCGCGGTTCCCTGTTCCACGAGACGACGCGTGGCAAGATCGCGACCATAGCATTTCGCACAGATACCTTTTGGAGATTCGCAACAAAGGACAGAGCGGACACGAATTTTCTCGATCCCGGCATCTTCGATCTTCTTGACGGTCGCTTCATCGATGAGATCTCCGGACTTGACGATCACCTGGTCGGTGATGACATCGACAACGTTGTCCAAAGCCACGCGCCCCAAAATCCTATCGTAGAGAGACACGATAACTTCTTCGCCTTCATACACCGGCTCCATCACG
>CAYMER010000320.1:0-7710 GCA_964389345.1 uncultured bacterium
CTCGGAATCGCAGGCCCCGTTCCTGGGATTTTATTCTCCGGAGAAATTTTTTCGTTCCATTTTATATCCTTAACTAGGGCCTTAACTTTTTCTCGGAAGTCTTCCTTGCCGCTGGTACGCGATTTAAAAGGATTTTCGGAATCGATCGAGATCTTGACCTGCATGTCTTCACAGATAGCCATGACCCAATCCATCCAGGAGGCCATTTCACGAAAGGTCTTTTTCTCTTCCTTCTTCTTTTTATAGACCCCGCTTAAAAAAATCCGGGACTTCGCGCGCGTGACCGCCACATAAAAAAGCCGTTTCAATTCCTCATCGTCGCGCCTGGCGATCTGGCCGTCCACCCAGCGGAAAAAGTAAGGTTTTTGCATCTCGGAATCTTCTTCGCCGAGCACCTGCATCGCGTAGCCATCCGCCGCATGAGCGATCACGGCCTTGGAATCCGACCGCGATCCCCCATGTCCCATGTCCGCCACAAAAACGACCGGAAATTCCAGCCCCTTTGCCGCGTGCACGCTCATCATACGCACAGCTTCGTCACTCGTCTCGAGTACGATCTGAGCTTCGGACTCGCGCACCTCCTGGGCCGTGAGCCGTTTTAAAATATTCAGGAAAGCCGCGAGCGGCATGCGATCGTAGGTCTCGTACTCCCTGATCATTCCAATAAGTTTCTTGAGATTCGCGTACCGACGCACGCCTTTCGGGTCCATCAGAACCGAAAGTTCATAACCCGTATCTTCGAGGATTTTGTCGATCAGTTCCGAAAGCGGGATCCGGTCCTTGAGTTCGCCCAACGCGCGCGTGAGTCTCAGGAATGCCTCAAGCCGCGTCCTTTGTTCCGGAGAGATCTCTTTTACAGATTCGAGTGCTTTCAGCGCATGAAAAAGCGGTGCATCTTCATGCTTCGACTTGACATGACGGCAGAGCCAAAAAAGCGTGTCATCCGTAATATGGAAAAGCGGCGAGCGAAGCGTCGCGGCAAGAGGGATATCCGCAAGCGGCCGCTCCAGATGCGAAAGAAAACTCACCATGTCCTGGATCTCGGACTGCTCGTAAAATCCGCGGCCCGCGACAATAAAGTAAGGCACACCGGCGGATTTAAAAGCGTCTTCATAAATACCGCTCAGGGTCATGGCCTGAAAAAGCACCGCGATATCGCCATAAGGAATCTTGTCTTTTTCATGAAGTTCACAAATCCGCGCCGCGATCCTTCGGGCCTCGCGCAAACGGGCGCAACGCATGTCCTGGCTTTTATTTTCTTTTCCTGAAGGGTTGCCAGGACTAGTCCCATTAACCTTTAAATCTCCTGAAGGAGAATGGGGCATGTCCTCATCTTCTTTTAGCTCGGTCACAAGAACTTCGACCGCGGAGTCCCGAGAAGCATTCTCCTTTTTTGGCGCAACGCGAGAAAGCAATGGCTCAAAAGGAAAGTCGTCCTCCGCCCAAAGCGTTTTAAAAAACTGGTTCACGAAATCAAGCACGGGAGGGTCGCTTCGAAAACTTTCGGCCAAGAAGATCCTCTCCCCGGCTGTACTATCTCCATAAAGCTTTTCTTTTGCGAGCAAGATCCCCGGTTCCGCGCCGCGGAATCCGTAGATCGATTGTTTATAATCACCGACCATAAAAAGATTTTTCCCGGACGAAAGAAGTTCGACGAATTCCATCTGAAGAAAGTTCGTGTCCTGGAATTCATCAACCAGAATGAATTTGAACTCGCGCTGATATCGCTCCCGAAGCTTCTGGAGCGCCGGCTTCTCCCCCCGGAAAAGTCCTACGGCCTTCATTTGCAGGTCATCAAAATCCAGAAAGCCCTTTTCCCTTTTCTTGGCGCTGTAGGCGGCCTCGAAGGTTAGCGCCATCTGTTCGAATTTTTCCTTCCAGGGTGCGGCAAGCGGCCCCAGGCGAAGCGCCGCAAGATCCTCTAGAAGCGCGCGCCACTCTTTCCAGCCGTCTTTGCGCTTTCCTTTATAAAGCGAACTCCATTCCTTGAAATTCCGGAATGTTTCCAAGTCCCATTTTTTATTATTGAAAAATCTCCCCCAAGTCTCCTCGTCAATCTCTTCGAGTTCTGTGATCAGCGCCTGCGCTTCGCGGGGCAAAGCTTCTTCCCTTTTCGCCGAGACCTCTTGCTCTTTTTTTTCATTCTCCAGAAAGAACTCCTGGAGGCTTTTGCCTTCGTGCCGCGCCGCGGTGAAGACCTTAAAAATACCGTCATGCGTTACATTCTCTCCGTAAACCGGAAGAAACTCGAAGGATTCGTTTTTTTCATCGTAAAGTTTCGCGATGGTCTCGCTCATCGCTTCTTCTTTTAAAAGCTCGGATTGCTCTGCTTCGATTACGCGAAAATCCGGATCGACGCCTGCCTCGATCGGATGTTCCTTTAAAAGGCGGGACGCGAAGCTGTGGAAAGTTGAGATCGCGGATTTTTCAAGATTGCGGCGGGGGCCCACAAGACTCATTTTCCGGAAGCCCTGCGAAAGACGGGTCTTGATCTCGTTGGCGGCTTTTTCCGTAAAGGTCAGGACGAGCAGCTCGGTGATCGTGGCTTTTTGCGTGCGGAGCAGATGAAGGATCCTCTCGACAAGAACCCGTGTTTTTCCGGTCCCGGCTCCTGCCGACACAAGAATGTTCTTTCCGACCGTTTGGACCGCTTTTTTTTGGATTTCTGTGAGCGTCATAGTTGATCGTTATTGCTATATTTTGATTATTAAAATGATCTTATAGCTTAAATATAGAACCTAATTTCGGCTCACATTATACAAAAAATCGCCTAACTATGGCAAAAATGAATTTATAGGTTATACTTCGAGCATGGAAAATGAAAAACGTGAATTTTTCAGGCACCCCATCAAGGTTCCGATCCAGCTCACGAGGGTCGAAGACAGCTCCGCGGAAAACGCGCGTGCGGAGGATCTTTCGCAAGGCGGACTGGCTTTCCTTTGGCCGGAACTTATTCCCGAAGGAACGCACCTACAGTTATCCATCCCGGTCGAAAAGCAGCTTTTTAAAATGAAGGCCCACGTCACGCACTCCCAAAAAGACACCGACACCGGCCTTTTTAAGACCGGCGTCTGTTTTGAAGATTCCGTGAGCTCCTTCCGCGCCAAACTTGCCGAAGAGATCATCCAGATCCGTCAATATCGCGAAAAAATGTCGCTCCTCAGGGGGCGTCAACTTTCGGAGGAAGAAGCGGCGAAGATATGGATCGACCGCAACGCTGAGGACTTCGCAAAAACGATGGGTTCGACTTCCTGATCAAATCTTTATTTTCTTTTCATTAATGGAAACTTGGACTGCCCCATCTCGCCTTTGTGGCGGCGGGATGATAAGAATTGGGGCTGGATTTTCAGATCATTCCTTCGGTAATTGGAGAGAAAGAATCAACTCCCTGGCGGGTTTGGCGAAAAAGAATCCCTGACCGTAACGGATCCCCATATTACGGATAAACTCAAGATCCGACTTATGCTCCACGCCCTCCGCGACCATCTCGGAGCCGTTCACGCGCCCCAGATGCACCATCTCACGGACGATCTGTTGATTGAGATAATTGCTCGCGATCCCCTGCACCAGTTGAAGATCGATCTTCAGAAAATCCGGCCTGAGCGATGCCAGCTGGGCGGTCTTGACGCTGATATCATCGATGTCATCCAGCGCGAAACGGTAGCCAAAAGCCCGGATAAATTCCACGCCGCGTTGGATGAACGCAAAATCCGATTTCTTCACACCTTCGGTCAATTCAAAAACGACTTGGCCGGAGTAAGTCTTCAAACCTTTTAAAAATTCTTCGCCCTCTTTCCCCTTTGAAAAAGCTTGTTCCAGCGTGAGCGGCTCAATATTAAGAAAAAGGTACCGGCCTTCCTGCAATTCGGGAAGAACCTTGATGGCGGACTCCAGGCAATGGAAATCGAACGGGATCACCGTCCCTTTTTCATAGGACCGTCGGAACATCTCCGCGGGCATTTCCTTCTCACTCCTGGCCAGGGCCTCATACCCGAGCACGTCCCCGGTCGCGATATCCACGATTGGCTGATAAACGGAATGGATAGAGTCTTTGAACTCGCTTTGTTGTTTTTTGAAAAAATTAAAATTGAACGGCATTTTTCCTCCGAAGAATCTTTCGTTTTAAAAAGTTCGCGGGATTATACATGGCCCTTCTCTAAAATGCCAGAGAACGTCTAAGAAATCATGCGCTTGCTTTCAGGATCGTCGTGAAAGCCGCGGAAAGATCCGGATGCCGGAAACGGTATCCCGCCTTTAGAAGCTTTTGAGGAATGGCCTTTTGGCTCGAAAGAACGATTGCGGCCATCTCACCCATCAACACCCTGAGAAAAAAAGACGGCAGGGGCGGCCAGCATGGACGCCGCAGCATGTTTGCTAATCGACGGCAAAATTCTTGCATAGTCACGGAAGTTCCGGACGTAACATTCACAGGACCGGAAAGGTCGCCATGCTCCAGCATAAAGAGAAAAGCTCCCGTGACATCGTCGCGGTGAACCCACGGAATCCATTGCTTTCCCGTACCCATCGGGGCCCCGATAAAAAACAGGAAGGGAGGCATCATCCTGGAAAGCATCCCTCCTTTTTCGCCGAGCACCGGCCCGAGACGCGCCAGGATCACGCGAGCTCCGAAGAGTTCCGCTTTGCGGGCTTCCGCCTCCCATTCTCCGCAAGTTTTCGCGAGAAACCCGGCCCCTTGGGCGCTCGCCTCTGTCAGTTCACGATCCGCGGCATCCCCATAATATCCAACCGCAGAGACATTGATCAGAAGCGCCGGTTTCCGGCTTACAAGCCCGATCGCGTTCACGATCGCGCGGGTCGCGTCGATGCGGCTTGAAAGAATCTTTTGTTTTTGGGATGGCGTCCATCGCTTCGCCGCGATATTCTCTCCCGCCAAATTAATCACGGCGTCCGCGCCGTCAAGATGCGCCGTCCAATCGCCGAAGGTTTTCCCGTCCCAATACTGATCAATTACCGCGAAGCGGTAATTGGGGCGGTCCTTGTCAACCCTTTTAGAAAATCTTGGACAAGGACCGTCCCAGGAGACCCGGGTTTTTCCGCCCGTTTCCCGGACAACTTTCCGCGCGTTTCGCGTCAGGACAAAGACTTCATGACCAGCTCCGGAAAGTTTCCCGGTCAGCGCTCTCCCGACGAATCCCGTGGCCCCGGCAATGACGATTTTCATCAGACCCTCATCCCGTTTAATAGATCCTTTTATTCGACTGCCGATCCCAATCCGCCAACAACGCCAGGCACTCTTTTTTCATAAAACCTGAACTGATCCGGACCTGACTCCGGCCGTCGCGCTTCATTTTTCGGCTGGGAATGTAGAGCTCGTTAAACCCCCGCTTCGCGACATCCTCGAAGGACGTTCCGAAGATCACCTTCGCGATGCGGGCCCAATGGATCGCGGAAAAACACATGGGGCATGGCTCGGTCGTCGAATAGATCACGCAATCTGAAAGATCGAATCGCTTGAATTTTTTGGAGGCGATGCGGATAGCATTGATCTCGGCATGACACGTAGCGTCATTATTTTTCAGAACAGTATTATGGGCAATAGCGACAATCTTATTTTCCCTTACGATTGCCGCACCAAAAGGGCCACCTTCGGACTTTTTTATTCCCTTCCGTGCAGACCCGATCGCAAGTTTCATCCATTTCTGTTGCGGATTCTCAAGAAAGAGGGGGACAGTCCTTTTTGCTTTAGAGGGACTGTCCCCTTTTTGATTTAACATTGCGTCACCTTCTGAAGCGCTTCAAGAACGGCTTCATGCAAAAGACCGTTCGTGGCCACAAGCCCGGGATTCCTTGCAAGCGTGAGGCCGGCGCTGAAATCAAGCTCCCGGCCTTCAAGATCCGTCACGCGGCCGCCCGCTTCCCTGATGGCCAAAGTTCCGGCCGCAACATCCCATATTTTTTCCCGATAGCCCGGCTCCTTCCGCGGAAGTGTCCTGAAAAAGATCTCCGCGTCTCCGGAAGCGAGCACGACCTGCTTTACCATGCTGTCCAGAACGATCGGTTCCGCTTGTATCCCAAGCGCCTTGCGAATGCGCCGATCTTTTTCGACATTCTTATGTTCCGGATCGAAAGAATCCAGAACGCGAGCCTTACCTGTTTCCTGACACTTGGAAACTTCCCAATGGACCCATTGTTTGAGATCTCCTGCATCATCAAGTGAAAATGCCCGACATCCCGCGCCGCGGACCGCGAGAATCCCGACGCCTTTGCCCAGAGCTTTATGGCCCTGAAGTTCCAGCTCCGGACATCCGATCGCTGCCAACTCCACTTGCCCGTCTTTGATGAATGCCAGCCCCGTCGCGTACTGGCCACCCCTCAAAAAGCCCTTGGTCCCATCGATCGGATCCAGCGTCCAAAAGGATCCAAGGGGCTCGCCTTTACCTTTTTCGATCCATCGGCAGACCCTGTCCGGCCTCGCGTGCGGGAAAAAAGAATGAACATAACCGGTAACTTTTTCGAGATCGTCAGCGCCCTCCGGAGTTCGAAGATGATCTGCGTCCTCTTCGCCAACAAGCACCGCTCCCGGAAGATATTGTTCGAGAAGCACGCCGGCAATGGCCTGGATACCCATGACGGCGAGTGTGACGGGAGGATGGTCCAGTTTGATAATGGATTTGACGGAGGTTTCAGCGCGAACGCGACTCGCCAGTTCGGCTCCGAGCTGAATCAACTCAAGCGCGAATTGGGCCTCAGGGCTCTTGAAGTCAATTCCCAACTTCGAAAAATCCTTTGACTCGTACGAGAAGTGTTTCGCCGTTGATAGGCTTGCAGATAAAGGGGTGTCCCCCGATCATGTCATTTTTAGAAGCTTCTTTTTGGGAGACGAGCGACGTCATGAAAACAACCCGAATGAGCGCAAGTGATTTGTCTTTTTGAATCTGGTCCGCGATGTCCGTTCCATCCGCGTCCGGCATCACGATATCGAGAAGCACCAGTTCGGGTTGCGTTTCCTTGATGATCTTAAAAGCCTCGCTCCCGCGGTTGCAAATACTCACCAAGTAAAGCCCGGTTTTTTCGAGTATCATCTTCACCATCTGACAGACACTTACATTATCATCCACGACCAGTATTGATTTTTTTTCTGGCGTACGCATTTTCACCGAGTAGATCCCGGTTTTTTCGAGTATCATTTTCGCCATCCGGCTGGCGTTTTCATTATCCTCCACGACCCGTATTGGTTTTTTTTGTTCCATGCGCAACCTCCTTTAAAAAACGCTCGAAATCTTGGACGCCGTGATTTTCCTTAATCAAAAAAACGAGAGACCATGACAGTCCAAACTTTTTTTCTTTCCCCCAATAGTAGCTTGGACAACCCCAATTTCAACCCTCTTGAAATGGATAAAGGATGTTGAGATTGTCCAGGTCGCCATTGATGAAAAACCAAAGACTTGGGCACATTCTAACACAACTCGCCGCCGCGCCCCAATTTGAACCGATTTATGGAAGAAAAAACCGAGCTCCGGCCGCTGGTTCCAAACAGGATCCGCTCAAGCGCGAATTGGGCCTTAGAACTCTCGAGGTTAATTTCCAATTTCGAAAAGTCCTTTGACCCGCTGGAGGAGATTTTCCCCGCTGATAGGCTTGGAGATGAAGGGGTGTCCCCCGATCTCGGAATGCTTAAGAGCTTCTTGCTGGGAGACGAGCGACGTCATGAAAACAACCCTCGTGAGCGCGAGTGATTTGTCTTTTTGG
>CAYMER010000321.1:0-6770 GCA_964389345.1 uncultured bacterium
CCCGACGCATCATACCCGAGGGTCCACTGCCTACCGGTGGTATCCGTATACGCGATGACCCGTCCGTTCGTCGCGTCAAAGATCCGACGGGAGGTGCTATTTAATACGAGCGTATCGATCCGTTGCGCGGCAGATAGGGCATCAAATGTGACTTTCTTGATCTCATAGATGCTGCCGGAGTAGGTGTAAAACTCATACTGCGTCCCGTCTTTTTCGGTCAGCCGTTTGATCTTCCCCGTTCCTGCGTCATAGAGCCACTTCTCGGTGAATTGCGGTTCGCCGTCCGAAGCCTGGATCTGGGTGACCTGTCGCGTGCCGGAAGCCGTGCTGAGAACAAAACTGATGGTGACCTTTGCGCCGTTCGCCAAAGTGATCACCGCGTACAAAGGATCCCCGTTCGCGTCCGATGTCAGCGAAACTCCCAAAGCCGGCCCCCCTGTATTCGCCGCGAGGCCGGTCAACTGGTGCGTTCCACCGTTGACTGTGAACGTCAGATTCAGGATCGAATTATCATCCAAGCGGATCTGGGCGGTGGTCGGGTCATTGCTTCCGTTCTTCAAGAAACTGGTGGTTACAAGCATCGCCCGGTTATCAATGGCGGTCCTGTTGACGGTCGTCTCACCGCCCGATGTGCTGTAACGATAGGAATAAAATACCCCGCTCGCTTCGCGCTGAACGATCTGGAACGATATCCCGGAACCTGTGGCACGCTGATAGAGGGACGTTTCAAACGTCTTTTTCGTAACGGTTTCGATCACTTCCCGGGTCAAATAGTCGTAACCCTGGCTCGCCCCCATCCGGAAAACCCTGAGATTTCCGAACGTGTTCTTGGAATAAGAAGACATCATCGCATAGGTGGGGTACGTGCTGTTAAAAATACCGTTCATGTTCGCAGCCGCGCTCGTGAATGTTTTGACGATCGTTGTTCCGGCCGGGATCGAACCATTAGCGTTCAGGGTGCGTATGTTATAGCTTAAGTGGGTCGAATCGGTTTGTGTGACTTTGATGATCAACGTCGGATTGACTGGACGCTCGGAACCTTTTTCGTACATAAAAATCCGCACTTCCCCGTATGAACTGGTCTGCCTGTCAAATTCCACATCGACCGTATACAGCACACCGGCGCTGAAAACAGGCCGGATACCGGTCGCCAAATTATTCTCCTTAGGAAGAAAGGAGGCGATATCCGAAGAAGAAATCCCGAACCCGTCGTCGGACCAACGATAAAATGTCATTTCATATTTTCCTGAGCCGGCCGACGCATTTGTCGAATTGCCGCTAGTCCCACCGGTTAAATAAAGGGTCAGCGGCCCCACGCAAAGGTTGGCGGCGTAATAAGTAGTACTGCCGGTATCGGCTTGAAATTCACTCCGGACAAGATAGTGATCCCCAAGACCTCCGCCAAGCGAGTTTAACGGCGTCGGATCCTCAAGGTAGAACGGGTCAAGATTGCTCCCGAGCACGGTCATCGTACCATCCTCATTGATCGTGATCTTTTTCTGGAGCTCGGGGTCATCCCCAATCGCCACATTGCTGTACGAACTATTAAGAAGCTCCCCGGTAAACACTCCTCCGTTGTCGAGAAAAATTTTTCCCTCGTATCCCGGCCAGATCGTGAAAAACACCGTCGCGATATTCGGGGTGGGCAAAACGGCGCGGATGGCATTTCCGGAGCCATCGCGGTAGATGGTCGCAAGCCCAAGCCCGTTTCCTGCCGGTTTTGCCAAGCAAGTGCTCGTTGTGGTGCAATCTCCGCTAAAAACATAAATGTTGGTTAGCGCGCTATTGCCATCGTATGTGAAATAAAGAGTGTATGAGGGTGTCCCGGCATGGTATTGATCCTTGATAACGCTATAGCTCAGATTCTCGACTCCGCCGTTCGTCGACGTCCACCAAGTAAAATTCGGAAAATAGGTCCATTGTTTGGCCCTTGCGTCGGTTCGGTAAACTTCCCGGCCGTTGATAGTTTCTGTAACGCGGCTCCCTGAAACCACGGAGGAGACATATCCGTTCGCCGGGATCTGGGAGCTTGCCAGGTCGTAGCTGGTGAGCCCGAGCGGTGCGGTCTGACCGCTCGTGAAAGCGATCCCCATCAGCTCGTTGGCAAAGTCATAATTGGCATTCGCCTCGCCGACCAGGAGGTCGATCCTGTCCCCTGCGCCGTAGACCTCCACCGCCTCGTGCATCACCCGGAGCCTTCGCAAGCTAAGATCCAGGACGTCGTTCATGGGTTCGATATCCAGGGCCCCTTCATACGACCTTATGCCGGTTACTTTATTGGTGGACGTACTGGTCGTCGCGTTAATGCTGAAGAAGGTCGTCACTTTCGAACCATTGGCCAGCGTGATCACCAGCTTAAGCGCATTAAGCACGGTTGTACCCGTCCTGGTAAGCACGGAAGTAAGGGCTGTAGGCGTACAACCCGCTCCGCCGGCGGTCGTACAGGACCCGGCATAAGCCGCAGCCGCAGAGATCTGATTTCCGCTCAACGTGAAAAAGGTCGTGACAAAGCTGCCGTCCGCGAGTGTCATCACCTGCCGGAACGGAAGATTCGAAGCCGAGTTCCAGACGGCTCCCGTCGCATCATACGCGTTTGAGGGTACGCTGACAGACTGCGGCATATAGGTCTGTTCCCCGGAGAATGCCCGCATGCCGGTGCAAAGCCCGCTTGAAACAACAAAGAAATTGGTCACTCGGGTACCATCGGTAAGACGGATCACCTGCCGCAAGGGATCCCCATTCGAAGCCGGAACCAGGGTCGAAACAAGCACGCCAGATCCGGGTTCGGTCGTTTGATCGACGGCATAGGTCCTGGCGGCGGTCACCTGATGGCTCCCGTTGACCGTAAAAAAGGTAGTGAGGATCGAGCCGCTTGCAAGTACGATCCTCTGCCGCACGGGATCACTGCCGCTATAGGTCACGGTCGAAGCCAGCACGGTCTGTCCGAGGTTGACCGCGATCCTGGAGCCCGCCGTCCCGTCAAAGACCGAGATGTCCATTCCTGTCGCCGCGATCAGGTTCGCGCCGGTCAGATTGGTGGTCGCAGACGCGCTTCTTTCAAGCCTCAGCGTCGGATCCCCCTGCAGGGAAAGACCCAGATAATAACTGGAAGTGCTGTCAATGACGCCCGCGAGGCCTGCGGTATTTTCCCTGAGGACCGCTTCCCCAAAATTACTGTTGGCAGCGAGGGCCGTATAGTACGGATTGGTGTTGGCGTTCGGCCATCCAAAACTTGTGGTGGATGTGTAGACAAGTGCATCCGAATTCGTCCCGAAGATAATGGAGGCAGCGCCGTTATCGATGCGGTTAAACCGTCCCAGAAGGCAGGATGCCGCGTTGATAAAACGAACGTTGATGTCGGCGTTGAACATTGCGTCCGAGGTCAGATAACCCCGGTTGTTTCCGTTCGTGATGTCCGTAAAAGCCATGAGACCGATATTCCCGTGGGCTTCGATATCCACAAGGTCGTAGTTTCCGGCAAGGATGTTCAGGACATAGGCCACCGGGTCGCCGTCAATGTTCGCCAGTTGGGCCGGATTCAGCGTGGATGAATAGTTGATATTGGTAAACCCCCCGGCAATCAAAGGCGCGATCTTACCACGCATGCCCGCCGCGCTCGTACTCCAGGCTTCGTAATCCGCGAGCACATCGCCATACATATAAACCTGATTTTGAACAGCGCCGCCCGTGCGATAGTTCACGTCCTTGGCAAAATAGGCCTTGTAATGATCCACTTCTTTTGCCGCGCTCTGTTCCTCCGTCAGAAAACTCAGACCGTTAATAATGCCTTCCGCGTACAAACGACCTCCCCAAAGCTCGGCACCCCCGTTGGTCACGCCGTCAAACATCCCGGTTTTACAATCCGTCCCGCAATTTGCCGGCAGGTTGGTATCCGTCCAGGTCCCGTTCATGTCATAGAAATAGGCGTCGGTCGCAAAATTAACATATTCGGTCCCGCTGGTAGATGTGACGTTCATTTCATAGGAAGCCAGCGGGGTTTTTCCGATGAAGAGAACTCCCATGTCATCATAGCTACCCACTTTCGTGACAACGCCGGCCGTGACAGTATCGATGCCTGTATGATCGATATCCATCCCATAACGCGTTGACCAGAGCGTTTTGATGGTGTCTTTGAGCGCGCCGGCCGTCATGTTCTCTTCGACGCGCTGGAGAATGGGCATATAGCCTTCGTTATAAAGGGTCCAGAGCCACTTCTTGAACTCCGCGCTCCCGGTCACGCCGTCATAGACTCTGCTGGCGATCGTGACCAGGATCGTCTTTTTGGCGGTGGCTACGGTTCGGGCCGCATTGACAGCATTAAATCGCGCTTTGATCGTCGCGTCGACCGGGGTCATGATATCCGTCTTGATCTTATTGACTAGGGCATCGATCGTATCCTGAGTTGTAAGCCTTTGATTGTTGGTCGCATCTGTATAATTCGTGATCGGAACACTCGTCGCAGCAAAGGTTGTCGCAGCAAGCGCGGCGATCGCGGTATCTTTCATATACGCATCCATCTGATTGAGCAGAGTCTTATAATTCATCCCGGCGTCGTACATGCGCTGGAGGCCGAAATTGAGGTCCAGCTCGACCGAGCGGGCCTCATTGGTGATCAGGGAAGCCGCCTGCATGAGGTTTGAATAGTTCTGGATGTATTCGACGACATTCGCATTATCCAAATTGATGGTGGCCATTTGCGCCAAAAGACTATTCAGGTTCTGATAGATCTGGTACGTGGTGCAACCCGCCGTCGACGCCGTGGTGCAAACGGACGTCGTTGTCCCCTTCAGCTGGGCCCAGGCTTCATTATAGGAGGCCTTGCTCTTCGCATATTCGAGCCCGGCGTTCCGCATTAGATAGAGATAGGACAATGCTGCGAAATAATTCACAGCAGTACTCCCCAAGGCGGTGCCCAGGGTGTTGATCTTGTTCACAAGGGTCGTGAAATAGGTGCTCGGATTCCATCCCAGGATCGCCGTTTCATTGGGGTCAGCGGCCAGATAAAAGCTCGCGCCCGTGTCCGTCGGACGACTGGCCGCGATTCCGTTCATGATCATATAAACCCGGGTCACAGACTCAAGCGGGCCGGCTCCGTCGGGATCATAATTTGGCAAAACGACCGACCGGGTTACCATATAGGTTCCGTCGCCGTTTTGCGAAACCGATTCATAGATGTAATAGATGAGTTTATTGTTCCCATCATAGATATGCCCGAACTCGCGGGTCGTTTTGGAGCTCTGCAGGACTCTCTGACGCACGTCTTTGCCGTCGCCGTTCATATCGAGATAAACCGTGTCCTTGACCGGGGTCAACGGGGTATTGAGCGGATCGCTGAACTGCTGAGAACCGTACTCCTTCATGCGGACGACATGCCGCGTTGCGGGGAGTGCGACGCCCTTGCTCAGGAGATTCATGTAGACGGCATCGATGCTGGCACTCATGAGCCGTTCCGAGTAAGTGACCGCGGCCCAGAGCGCGTCCTGGTTTTTCACTCGAAGGGTCCTGCCGTCACCGTTCAGATCAAGCTGCCAGAGATAGCTCTCTTCATTCTGCAGAGGATCGTTAAAAGCTTTGTCATAGTTGGTGATCTTGATCGTTTGGGAATAGCTCGTCTCGCCCGTTCGCAGAAGCTCCGCCTTGGCGGCATCATCAATGGTTTGAGTGCTGTAGGAATAAATGTTGGTCGGGATGCCATAAATCGTTTCTGTCGCCGCCACACCGTTGACGATCTTCTCCGAGCGGATACGAGTGTCGTTTCCGTTGCCGGAGGCATCAAATTGCCACGTGTGAGCGAGCAGCATCCGGCCGGCATCGTTAAAAGCCAAGTCATAAGAAAATGATTCATAGACCGGGTCCGTGGAGAGAATCGATCCCAGAGATGCGCGCGCTGCAACGTCATCCGCATCAATGTTCGCGACCTGCAGCTGCTGGGAGTAGCTGTATTCGCCGGTCAGCGTCATGGCCAGGATCTGCTCGACCTTGAACCGGATATCGCTGCCATCTCCGTTCACATCAAGATACCAAGAATGACCGTACCGGACAGCATTTGCCCAGGTATTGTCGAGATAGCTTGTGATCTCGATGACATCCTGGGTCGAGCTCGGCACCCCAAGTTCATTCTTTAAGAGGGTCTGGGTTGCAGCATCGCTCCGAACCTGTTTTGTAAAATTCGCTCGTATGGAGGCGTTGTCTGTCCCATCGTTATTCAGCCTCATGGACTTGACGCGCACCTCGGAGCCGTCCCCGTTCACATCCAATTGCCACGAATGCGCGGTCCGCATCGCCGTCGTCCAGCTCGCATCAGCATACGACATCACCTCGTACACATCCTCCGTCGAATTCGCTGCTCCCAGTTCCGTCCGCATTCCTGTCTGATCAGTGACGCGCAGACGTTTCAGGTAGCTGGTCGTTATCTGCGCTGCAAACGCACTCGTCAGAGAACTCACCACATACGTCTCGCCCGCGGTCTCATCCGTTAATTGCATCGAGTATTCCGAAGCGCTCTGAGGCGCGAATAAACTCGTGAGTTTCGTCGTCCCCTGCATCCAGTCCCCGATCTTCCCGAAACTTGTGCCCGTGACTTTCTTCTGAGAGGAGAAAGCCGTGGAGATCTGGGAAACGAACGCGCTCGTCAGAGAACTCGCCACATAAGTCACACCGGCGGTCTCATCCGTCAATTGCATCGAGTATTCTGAGGTGCCCAGGGGCGCGAAAAGACTCGTGAGTTTGGTGGTCACCTGCATCCAGTCCCCGATCTTCCCGAAACTTGT
>CAYMER010000322.1:0-4197 GCA_964389345.1 uncultured bacterium
TCAATAAACTAAATCCGGCAACTCCCATCGGATAGATCATGGAGTGAGATCCTCCGGCCATCATAATGTCGGCATCCCCACGCCGTATCCATTCAAAAGCTTCCCCGATCGCCTGGGACGATGCTGCACAAGCCGTTAAACAATTTGAGACCGGCCCGCGGATGTCAAAAAGACGCGTCAGGTGCGTGACAGTCATGAACGGCTGGTTCTCTAGCTCCCGCAACGCGCTCATGTTCTTGCTCGCGTACTGCAGATATTTGCCTTTATCCACAACCTCGGCACCCTCTTTCGTAAAGGACGATACCAAGGTCTTGATAAAGGGACTAAAATCGATCCCGCTGTCACCGGCACCGAAATAAATACCGAATCGGTTCGGATTCACAGCGAGCGGCTCAAGCCTCGCGCCTTTATAAGCCTCCGCAGCGGCTTGGAGCGCAAAAAAAGTGCTCCGGCTCGCACAGGCAAGAGGGGGATTCCGCTCAAGCCATTTTTCAAATGAGAATCCTTTCACCTCCCCCGCAATACGCGTCGGAAAACGGCTTGCGTCAAAAAGCGTAATGGGGCCGATCCCCGACTTCCCCTGCGTCAAACGGAGCCAGGTATCGCGGACAGAGTTTCCCAGAGGCGTTACGGCGCCCATCCCTGTGACCACCACTCTTCGTTTTAGCATTTCTTGAACACCAGAGACGCGTTTTGTCCGCCAAATCCGAACGTGTTCAAAACGGCCACGTTCACGGAGCAGGATTTTGCTTTATCTTTAACAAAGGGAAGTAAGCACTCAGGATCCGGGTCCTTAAGATTTGTAACCGGCGGCACCTGCCCTTTTTTTGTGATGAGCGCCGCAACCACAGCCTCGATGCTTCCCGTACCGTAAACCAGATTTCCGGTCACGGGTTTTACGGCGGTGACGTGAAGTTTTTTGAAAGTGGAGGCATAAAAAGAATGAACCGCCAGCGACTCCTGGATGTCTTCCTGCGGGATACCGCTTCCGTTCGCCACAAGAACATCGACATCCGCCGGTTCGAGCGCGGCATCTTCGAGGGCCCGACGGATCGCCACGCGCTTTCCCGTAAAATCATCCGGATCGCGCGGGTCATAATTATAATCCGAGGAGGATCCATAACCGGCCACCTCGGCATAAATAGATGCCCCGCGTTTTTTCGCGCTCTCGAGAGATTCCAGCACCAGGATTCCCGCGCCTTCGCCCAGCACGATCCCGTCATGTTTTTTATCAAAAGGACAGTAAACTTTTTCGGGTGCTTCGTCTCTCGTGGAAAGAAGACCGAGCAGTTGAAAACGCGAAATCCCCATCGCGTTCAGTTTCGAGTCCGTGCCGCCCGCAAGCATAATGTCCGCATCCCCACGCTCGATCACGCGGTAGGATTCTCCGATCGCTTGGGTACTCGCGGCGGAGGATGTCGTGATGGTATTGTTCGGGCCCCGAAGATGATTCGCAACGGAGACATGACAGGCCGGCATGTTAGGGAGATATTTCAGGAACCAGAGCGGAAAAAGCGAACGAATGCCGTCTTGCCCGAACTGGGTCATGGAAAAATGGCCGTTCTCATCCAGGCCGTTCCTGAAGCCCACTCCGATCTCATCAAGATCGTTATTGATGATCCCGGTGCCAAGCGTCACGCCGACACGCGTCGGATCATAATTTTCCGGAGAAAGTTTTGCATCCCGAAGTGCCAAGCGACTCGCAACGACCGCCATCTGGATCTCGCGGGACATC
Source organism: uncultured bacterium (assembly GCA_964389345.1). GTDB lineage: Bacteria > Omnitrophota > Omnitrophia > Omnitrophales > Aquincolibacteriaceae > Aquincolibacterium. Next base: position 1,736 of record CAYMER010000322.1, read on the forward strand.
AGCTTGATGGATTTTCTGTTTTCGATAAACTCCTTCGGATCGAACCGGGGCAACATCCCGGCGTATTTAAATGAGGGACAGTTCAGTTTGAGGGGATCGGAGCTTTGAACCATGGAACGCCCGTGAAGCGCGGCCTCCCAGTAAGGTTCCCAGCCGTTCCCGCATGGCGTGATAACCCCGAACCCTGTAATCACAACCCGGCGTTTAGCGCTCATGGCGAGATAATGATTTTTTCGCGGACGTTAAAAAAATTCATGAAGGCATCGTGAAACGTGATGGATCTCTTCTGATCCTGGGAAAGCCCTCCCACGGCCATCAGCAGGAACTTCGCTCGTGCGACCAATCCTTCGGCGCATGTGATCGTCGCCTCCAACCAGCCACCTTCGGTCCCAAGGCTTTCGGACCATGCCTCGATCTGGAGGGGGGTACCGGGCTTCGGAATGCTTGTAATGGTCGCGTTCTCGATCTTCGCAAAAATGAGGTCTTTTTGGTAATCGCTTTCCGCGCCAACCAAGAGACCTCCAGTCTGCGCCATCATTTCTATAAAGAGGACTTCCGAACTGTAGGGAGCTTGAAGAACTTTGGCGGAAGCAACAGCCTTTTTACCTTTGTGGATTGAATGGACCTTCTCTAGAAGAAGCCAACGCATGTTATCGCCAGATCATGGCCTGTGCGCCCACCAGGTCCCCGCTCCTGAAAAAATGCCCTTCCCCACGGTAGAGCTTTCCAACGCGCCCGGTCCGCCATTCCATCTCAAAATGATCTCCCTCGCATCGTTTCATCCGCATTCCTTGGAATCCCTCGAGTCCCATCCACGCTTCTCCGCAAGCCTTGAAAAAGGCTTCCTTGGCGGTAAAAAGCTCGGCAAAGTCCTGGAGAGAAAGACGTTTGAAGGATCGACGTTCCGAGGAATTCAAAAAACGTTCGCGGACATAATCCCTGTGGCGATAAAGAAATTGTTTCACACGGTTCCGGGAGATCAAATCGACGCCCACTCCGCGCAGTGTGGCCGTCTTTCGTTTTACGAGCAGCATTGATCGTCGCAGGAACTCTTGCCCAAGCGGTCGTTCAGATAACGGAGAAGCATTTTGACGGTAAAACAATCCGCCAGCTTTGTGATCTGCGGGTCTTTGGTGAATTCTTCGAGTTCGAGGTAAGGAAGTTTCGTGCGAAGTTCCATGAGCCCTTCCGCCGTCACCACACCTTCCTTTACGAAACGCTCGTCGTTTAAGAGATGGCTCGGAAAAAGATCTCCCGTCGGGATCTTGAGATCAAAAGCCTTTTCGAGACGAAAGACGATATCGATAAAATCAATGGATTCTGCGCCAAGATCCCGCTTCAGGGAAGCTTCCGGCACGATATCTGCTTCATCGACCCCGAGCGCGCCGGCAAGCGTTTGCTGAACTTTTGTAAAGAGCTCTTTCTCCATAATCATTCGATCGTCCTTCCTAAGTTGTCTATAACAATGCTGATGATTGCGGGTTCTTAACTTTGGCCAATGTCAACTTGGCTGATACGGCAACATCGCCGTGGTAAAACAACTTCGCGTCCCAGGTCGTTTCCTCACCCTCGCTATGCGTGAGCATGAGACGGCTTTCCCATTCGTCGCCGGGTCTGAGATATTTCGTGAACCGGGTTGCGCGGATCTGCTTCAAAAAGTAATGCTGGCCCTCACCGCTCGGGAGGGACGCCAAATACCGTTCCGCGGTCTGTTTGAGCATCTCAAGCGCCAGCACTCCGGGCAACACCGGGAACCCCGGGAAATGGTCCTTAAAGAATTCTGAATCCGCCGGAATGCGGCCACAGGCCGTGATCCCCTCGCCTTCTTTTATCCAAAGCACTTTTTCGATCGCGAGTGTCGTCATGATCTCATTCTTTCCAAAACATAGATCCCGTTCAAAATGCGGAATCCCATGAGCCAAGTATAAAAACTTTTAAAAGAGCTGATTTCAAAACCCGAAACTTTAAAAAATTCCCGCCACTCTCCGTCCGTTCGAAACTGATGCGGATGCGCCATGAATTCTACATTAAAAATCCTGTCGCGGCAAAGGGTCCAGAACCGGCCGGTCGCGTGATGATAAAGATCTTCGACGACCACGACCTTTTGGCGCGTCACTCGTTGCACTTCTTTGAAAAGCGCTTTCGGGTCCGGCACATGATGAAGCATGGTCGCGAGAATCGTTACATCAAAACTTTGATCCGAGAACGGGATCTTGTAACCATCATACAGCACCACCGGCGCCTTCTGGTAGCCGGGTTTCACAACATCGAGAACCAGAGACTCATGCCCTCTCTTTTTGAGAGGCTCGGCGTAAAACCCCCAACCGCCCCCAAGATCCAGAATCCGGCTTCCCTGAGGGATCTCTTTTTCAAAAAGCTGAACGATCTTCTCAGCCCGCCTCTCGAGTGCGCCATGAGCAAAATGTCGAACGATCCAATCCAAAATCCGGCGCTGAAAGACC
>CAYMER010000323.1:0-12586 GCA_964389345.1 uncultured bacterium
ACGGAGTTCGATATCGCTGACTCCCAATATCGATTTCCAATCGATCTCCGTTGAAGTCTTTGCCTTAAAGGCCGTCATGGGGCCTAAAAAAATATCGCCTTCTGCGGCAGTGGCGTTAGGTGTTTGAAGAACGATGGATATGTTGCGAATGTTATTCATCGGTTTAGGAACGGGGATGGTGTAATATTGCCATTGCGTCGTCAGATTATCCGCAACGAAAATCTCTCCTCCGTTGATCGGGAAAAATACATTTGGATCTGCCGGGTCTCCGCCTTTGATCTCAAATTTCAGCCTGAGACCCGCAGAGGTCCCTACGGCCAGACGGATAGGGATCGATAAATAGTCAATGTTCGAAAGGTCAAGGTCCTTATACTCAAAAAACATGCCGACCGCCTTGCTGAATTCATCAGGAGCCGGGTTTGCGAAATTAAAACCTTTAAAATCAAAATGGAACCTTCTGACATCTCCGAGGGGCTGTACCGTTTCCAACGATGACCCCGCGAAACCACTTCCGGGCTTAAAAAATTCTCCTTTACAAGCACCCTCATTGCAGGAAACTAAATTAAAAATATCAGATTTGTAACCTTCAACGAGCAAGCGGGCAATAGCGCTCCGGTTAGGAAGTAAAAGATATTGCTGAAGATCCATCTTAATCGCGTTCTTTTCAAATTGGATCTCTGTATGATGCAGGGCCCCGCTTTTCGTAAAATAATTAAAAATATTTCCTTTCCCGTAATCAGGATCAAAAATAGTGGGAACAAAAGCGGGCTGTTGCGCCAAGGCAGGAGCGAGCCCGTCAGGATTTTCAGAGGTGCCGTCATAAAGAGCTGCTGTATTAATGCCGAACGTCGGCGGCTCCGGGTTTTCGGAAGTGACCGGTTTTAGGCCGAATTGAAAGCTCTTGTAGACCCCGTCGACCGCATCAAAACGGTTAGTGGAAACGAGCCTGTCTTTATAATAATTCTGGCTTGTTCTGAGTAGCGAAAGTATGAAGGATGCCTGATTGACCCCGAAAAACTGCGTTGAAAACACCGGCCGCGTTTCAGTCGTCTGCTGGCCCGTGAGAGGGTTGGTCACCGTCACATTCTCCAACTTCAACGAATCGCGAAAGCCTTTGTCCGTTTTCAATCCCGGGAATTTTTCTTCCAGAATCTTCAGGAACTGCAAAGCGTAATGCGGGGCCAACGGAAAGGCCGAAGCCACCCCGAAAAGAGAGCCGATCTGCACGTTTAGAGGGTCATCCGTTTCCGCAGCGTTTGGTACGCCGATCTTTCCAAGATAGCCGTTTCCTGGATCGTCCCCGGCGGTCAAAAGCCCGGGCACATTATTCTGATTCACGAAATCCGCTTGGGTGTATAAAAAGTTATGAAGCGCAATGTTAAACTCCGAATATTGAGTTTCATCCAGGTGGATCAGCGGCCAGAACATTTGAAACGCGCCACCGTCAAACGGGACCGCATTGACAAAGCTTTCTCCATTGTTTGCCGTGTATCCTTTGAAGCTCATCAAAACGTTCGAGAGCGCCTTGGCGTATGTTTCTTTTTTGGTCGCCAAAAGCATCAGGCCTGTCCGGAATTCATTAAAGAGGCGGTCGATCCAGTAAGTCGGGATGAACGTATTCGTGGCAGGCACATACGCCCCCCTGAAATGTTCCGTACTCGGATCATAAAAAGCATCAAAACCTTCTTCTTGAGCCGCCAAAACATCATTGATCTTGTAAACGATGCGGTCACGGATGAGAGCCGCTTCACCTGTAAAAGTCGATCGGCTCAGCGCTCCCAGCACGGTTTCAAAGCTGACCATAATATTTAAATTGTCGCCGAAACCGATATTATCGAAGGAGTGTTTGTATTCATAAAACGTCCGAGTTTCCCCGGTCGGAAGGCCGTTTGCTCCTAAAACTGGCTCCGTTTTTTTGATGATATCGAAAAAGGAGAGCATTCCCTTCCAACCGATTTGGACTTGGGCGTCTCGGTAACTTTGAATGGTTTTTTCCATCTTTTGAAGGGCTTCAAGCGCCGTCATTTTATTTGTCACAAAATCGCCTGCGGCAATCGCCGAAAGAATTTCCGCCCAGAATCCGATCAATGTAGCCTGGGTATAAGGAGGGTCATTTTCCCCAACCAGTCGGTAATTATCTAATGGCAGACCGGTACCTTCATGGATGCCAACGCCATCCATAAAATAATTCAATTGCGTATCGACGAGTTGGTTTCGGTAGGCAGTCTCCGCCGCAGTAAGGGGTTCCGCTTTCTCTTCAGGCGGAAATACGAGCTCCTCGAATGTTTTATTGGAAAATTCAATGAACTGTCCGTAAGGCGTGACTTGGCGGACAACCTTTCCGTTTTCAATGATGTACTGTGCTCCGTCTTTAAAATGAACTTCACCTGAAAGGATGTTCGCGTCTTGATCGATCGTGATCGCCCGGAGCTGGGCTTCTTTGAATTGGATGAGCGGAATGTAAGATTGATTGCTGGGCAGCACCGGAACGCTCGACGGATCTATCTGAACTTCGCGCAACTGGACATAACGGACGGGATTCCCGTTTTCAAATTCCAGATAATTTCCATTTTCAAAATTAATTCGCTCAAGCTCCCTGTAAAAATCGGTTTGCTGATTTTCATTCTGTCTTTCGTAATACTTGTAAACTCTCCCGTCCGCCATCGTAAGCCGGGCAATATGATTAGTCCTCTTGGCCATATCAAAAAAGTATTCGGTGATGTTCCCTTCACCGTCATCCCGCCAAATCATTAGGATCGTTTTATAGAGTTTCTCCTCGTACCGTTCCTTCACCCCATTACTGTATGCCACTGTATATTTTTTCAATTCGAGACCATCCCACGTCATGTCGGATAGAACCATTCCGTTAGCAAGCGTAATGGCGTCGGCGGTCCTGCCAGAAATTGAAATTACCGCCCCATCGCTCAGGCGGAGCCCGATCAATTTTCCGTTTCCGTCATAGATCTGTCCCATTTCCTGGCCGGACATATCAATGCCCTCTATGACGCCATCGGAATTTTTGTTTACTAAGATGTTTGAGAGCACGCCTTCTTTATCAGTAAAAGTAGCCGGCAGCTGCTCTTTCAATGTCAGCACTTCATTACTTCCTGAAACGGCTTTAATGATCGCTGAGTCCAAACCGATATGAACTTCCTTCAAAAGTTCTTCCTCGAGAGTCTTTTTGATGGAAGGATAGGATCCAAGCTGCCCTTGAATGATCGCGATCGAAACAGAGGCTTGAGAACCTGCGGGCGTAACCCTGGAAAGCACCGACCGGTATCCAGCCAACTGGCCCGACTCATAGTTCTCAGAGATCGCATATTCAAAGAGATCACCTGAGTCGTTCCGGAAACTGTGGAGCAGTCCGTTAAAATATCGGATCTCTTTCCCGCTATTATATTTGATCCAGACAGGTTCTTGTTTATCGACCCGGTAATGACTCGTGATACCTTCTTCAAAGACCAAGAAGGAAACGGCCTGATCGTGATCATCAAGCTGGTAGGCAAAGCGCGTCGTTTTGCCGTCCCGGGTCATCACCAGCGGCCGACCTTGCGAATTATAAAGTGTCTGACTGCCTTCAGCTGACGCTTCAAAGTAAATTTTTCCGTCCCTAAACCACTGCTTGATGTTATCATCGTAAACAATCAAGCCGCCGGTCAATTCATTGGCGGCGGAGAGTTCCGGAAGGAACATTTCGTAAACGCCCGGATTTTCTATGCTAACCAGCTGACCCGTTTGTTTATCGCATTTGAGGACCAGGCCTCCTTCAACGGTGTAACTAATCAGATTGTTCTCATCAAGAACAGGAATCGCAGGCAGTTGAACAGCGCCCGGCAAAGTCCCGGTTTGCTGGACCTGGATCGATGCAAAAGCCGGATTTCGACCCTGGATCATGGACCTCAACAAAATCTCGTTCAGTCCGGGCGACAATTGCCATTTTTCTGATTTTGCGGTCCCACTCACTGTGTAAGTGAGCGTATAAATATCACCCATTGAAGCGTTTGAAGATGTGATCGTGAGATCGGGGCTTTCCGCCAGCGTTTGATAAGCAATCGTATCTTCAACAATACGGGAATTGCCTAAACTATCAGTCATTTCCAATAAGACTGTTTTGATTCCGCTGCCTGCCGGAAGTGTGACGTTGGAGAGCTGCGTCGTTGTCGGGTTGATTGTCAGCCAGGTAGTCCCTTCATCAACCGAATAACGAAGACCGGCAAGCCCTGCTATAGCGTCCTGAGCAGAAATGGTCAATGAAACTGAGAGCGACGTCGCGCTGACATCACCATTATTGATAAGGATACTCCCAACGGGCGGCGTTGTATCTAAGGTGATAGAATCCTTAACAAGCGTGGTGCTAACATTCCCCGCCTCATCTCTAAATCGAGCCCTAACCTCGTTCACACCGTCCGGCTGCGTCAATGCTAAACCGCTTTTTTTACTGTTGCAGATTTCCCAGTTTGTCCAATTCGCCCCTCCGTCAACGCTAAACTGCATTTCCGTTACTGCCGTCAACGAATCCGTGGCATTGATGGATAGGCTGACGCTTCTTGAGTTGGTCATGGACTCATTATTATTGATCACAACGGTTCCTGTGGGCGCCTGCGTATCGTAAATGATGTCGTCTTTAAAAAGCGCAACGTTGCCGGCTGAATCCTCTACCTCCGCCCAGATCCATTGCTGTGAGGTGCTTGCCGGCAATATGAGACCGGATTTTGCGGTCCCAAAATTTTCCCACGAACTCCAAGTTATTCCCGCATTAAGTGAGAATCTCATCCGGGTAATAGTTGAGGCCGCGTCAGAAACGAGCAAGGATAGGTTCACCTGCGTGTTGTTCGTAGCAGCATTTCCTTCATTGATCTTGATCACTCCTTGAGGCGGGAATCGGTCCACCCTGAAGACCGGCGTTTCTATAACCCCTTTATGATTCAAAAAAACATTTTCCGCTGTCAGCCTGATCTTGAAATCTCCATCTTGCGAATACAGGTTGATTTGATCCTTCCCGTCCCAGGTGAAACTAAGCTGGGCTTGATTCCAGACCATGGAACTGCTGACGGTTTTTGGAGCGGCCGGATCCTGCAGGGAAATTACCTCTATTTTCCAGTTCGAAGTTTCGGGCACCTGGGCCTGAACAATTACAGGATTTATGTTCGGATTTATCTTTGCCGGAGGATTTTGCATAAGTTGGATCGAAAGATTAGAGGCCGGAGAGGGATCCGAAGTCAAAAAGGACGACACGTCAAGCCGGGGATAAGAGCCGCTATCGGCCCCGTCAAAGATCTTTGAATTAATCTGGCCGGTATCTGTCGTTCCCCACCAATTATTTTTATAATTAAGAGGTGTGTTTTGGTCGGAATAACTCCCTGATAATTCCACATTGCTGTACAGATTACCTTCGAATCGGGATTGATGAACCTCAGGACGACCATCCCCTGAGTAATTGTAGGTTTTGATGCCGTACTGGTTATTAATAAATTGCGAATCGATAACCAGCGGAGACGCCCAACCCTCAATATCCATACCGCAATAGTTATCCCGCGCCACAACAGAGGAGAAAGAAGGCGTTCCGGACCCGCTCAGATATATACCGTAACTGTTATTCCGCGAGACAACATGATCTATCACAGCGGAACTATTATTCAAATGTATCCCCGTTGATGCATACTCGATGGTCGAATACGAGATCCGGGATGCCGAGGTCGCATCCCCCTCCAGGATGATCCCCGCCCAAAGATTGGCACGAGGATTTGGATCAACGGTTGTAACGCGGATTTGATCTTCGGCGGTTCCTCGGGATATTAGTGTCCCTTCGACCAGGAGATAGGCTCCGTTTAAAAAACGCACTTCCGTGCCAGGCTCAATCGTTAATGTCACACCGGGACGCACAAAAGTCGGAGAGGTCACAAAAACGGGCGAGATGCTTTTCGTCCAAACCGTATCCCTCGTAATAAAAGCATCGGCTCCCTGAAAAGCAGTCCCACTTTGGGATTTAAGCATCGAACTGTAATCCACATAAACGACATTCGCGTCATCAAAATGGTCCCGGATGCTATTTCGAATTCGGTTCCCATCTAGAGTCCCCCACCAATTCTGTCTAAAATCCAATACTTGGCTCGGATCCGTAAACCGTCCATTAATTTCGACATTGTTTCCCTCGTTATTTTCAAATATCGAATTATGGATGACCGGCTGAGGCCCGTTGCCGGACGGATAATAGCCATAATCAGAAATAGAAACGCCTTTTCCATTATTAATAAACCTGGAATTCGTCACAACCGGCGACGCAGTCCCGTAAATCTCTAATCCGGCATATGCGTTGTCTTTCAAATCAATATCATCCAAACGGGGAGCCGCATCCCCGGAAATATTTATGCCGGTAAAGCCGTTGGCAATGGTGAGGCCCGAAATGGATGGAGAACCCGTATCAAGCATTAGACCGATCCCGGCATGCTCAATCAAAATGTTTGAAATATTTGAGGCTGCTGCCTCACCACCTGTCAGACGAATCCCTCCCCACCAACGATTAATAGGATTATCTTCGAAATATCGAAAATGAATGTTGTTTGTTTCTGTTCCAACGGCATTCAATTTTCCAAGCACTTCAAGGTACGCGGATTGGATGGCTCTTATTTCGACACCCGGTTCAATGGTCAACGTAACACCCGGTTTGACGGTCACATCACTTGTCAAATAAATCGGGGAATCCTGGACTCTCCAGGTAGTATCTTGCTCGATGAAACGAGGAGCTCCGGGAAGCGGATTGCCGGTTTCCGAATCAAGTAATCTTGAAAAATCGACATAGGAGAGGCTGTCAGAATCAGCGTGGTCACGAATCGAATTATTGATGGCCCATACATCAGTGGAATCCCACCAGTTTTCCCTAAAATCAAGTAACGCGTCCGGATTATTAAAAGAGCCTAAGAGACGGACATTACTGTTGTATCCATTACCCTGAAAAACTGTCCCATGAACAACCGGCGCGGGATCCAGCAAACCGCTTGAATATGTTGAGATTTCAATGCCGCTAGAATTATTGGTAATCCGGGAGTTGAGGATCACGGGAGAACAGCCCTCGGAAATACGCACCGCTTGATAATCGTTCCGATCGATGGTAAATCGTTCCAGTATCGGCGAAGCACCATTCGAAAAGCTTACGCCCCCTCCCCCTAAGGTGATAGTGACATCCGACATCGCAGGAGAAGTCGCATCAAACGAAATTCCCGTGGAGGCGTTCTGGATTTTCACGTGTTCCAGAACTGAATTTTGAGATCCGGCCCCCTCAAAGCGAATACCCAACCAGTCATAATTCCCGGCGTTTATAAGATTAGAGGCGAAGATAACTTTTTGATTTATAGTGCCTCGCGCATTAAGAGTCCCTTTTACAAAAAGCCCGGCCCCGCTCTGGAACTTAACCGTTGTACCGGGTTCAATGGTTAACTTGATCCCTGCGGGGATCGTAACATCGCCCTGAACAATATATGGTCCCCTGGCAGCAGACCATGTTGTATTGACTGCTAAAGTCGTCTGAGAAATCAGGGTGGGACCGGTAGCGGAGGTAATGGAGATGCTATCAGTAAAAGTACTAACAAGGCCCGCCTTATCCCGGACCTGAAGGAGTATGGTTGCTTCTCCCTGAACACCCCCGGGGAAGGTCAGATTAATGCTACTGGCCAAAGCCTCCCATTCCTCCCAAGTAGCACCGCCATCCACCGAAAAACGCATCTGATCAAGCCCGGATGTCACATCCGCGGCATTAATGGTTAATGTCACATTCAGATCATCTGAAGATTCGGCGCCGGCATTGATACTGATCGAGCCTGTCGGCACTGTAGTATCAAGCATAATGGCCTTGGAAAATGTCGTGCTGACATTTCCAGCTTTATCGTAAAATCTCGCGTAAATCGTTTTATTGCCGTCCCCGGATGAAAGACTGTAGGATTTTGAAACCACATAAGCTTCCGCTGTCGTCCAGTTCACGTTGTCCGTCGAAAAACTCATCTTATCGATCCCGCTTCCGGCATCAGCGGCTGAAAGGTTTAAAGTCACATTCGTTGAATTCGAATAAGCAGCGCCGGAATTTATGTTGATCGAGCCCGTGGGCTTCACAGAATCCAACGTCACGGTCACAGAAACCGGGACTGACCATTTACCGGCTTTGTCCTGGAATTTGGCATAAACAGTTTTTACTCCCTCCCCGGACGGGAATGTCCAGGCCTTGGTGACTGCGTAATTCTCCGCAGTCGTCCAGGTGGAATTGTCCGTTGAAAAACTCATCTTATCGAGACCCGATCCGGAATCTGACGCGGAAAGATTAAGCGTTACCGCGGCTTGGTTGACAAATTGGACTCCGCCATTAACCATTACCGCTCCGCTTGGAGGAAGGGTATCCAAAATAATGGACTTAGAATAGATCGCGCTCACATTTCCCGCTTTGTCGAAGTACTTCACATACACCGTCTTATTGCCGTCCCCGGAGGAAAGTGTGAGATTCTTGGAAGCCGCGTATATTTCCGCCGCCATCCACGTAACGTTATCTGTCGAAAAACTCATCTTGTCCAAACCTGCCCCAACGTCCGCAGCTGAGAGATTCAAAATCACGGCGGTCGAAGTCGAATAGAGAGCGCCGGAATTGATTGTTATTGAACCTGTTGGCACCGACGTATCCAAAAGGACCGATTTCGAATAAACCGCACTTACATTTCCGGCTTTATCGTAATACTTCACATATACCGTTTTATTCCCGTCACCGGAAGGAAGATTGAGATTCTTTGAAACCACATACGCCTCCATCGCCGTCCAAGCTACGTTATCCGTCGAAAAACTCATGGTACTGATCCCGCTTCCAGTATCAGTTGCTGAAAGATTCAAAGTCACGTTCATTAAATTCGTGTAACTGCCTCCTGAATTGATGTTAATCAAACCAGTAGGCTTTACCGAGTCCAGCGTAACCGCCACAGAGACAGGCGTTGACCATTGTCCTGTCTTATCCGAGAACCGTGCATAGATCGTTTTGTTACCGTCTCCGGATGAGAAGGTCCACGATTTTGTAGCCGCATACGCTTCAGCCGCCGTCCAAGTAACGTTATCAGAAGAAAAGCTCATCTTATCGAGGCCCGATCCGGTATCCGTAGCCGAAAGGTTCAGCGTGACAGCGGCCAGGCCAACAAATAGAGCTCCGGCATTGACCTTGATCGTTCCGCTCGGAGGAAGGGTATCTAGAATGATGGATTTTGAATAAACTGCGCTCGAATTCCCCGCCTTATCGTAGTACCGCACATATACCGTCTTATTCCCGTCTCCGGAAGGGAGCGTAATGCTCCGTGCTGTTGCATATGCTTCTGCGGTTGTCCAATTCACATTGTCTGTTGAAAAACTCATCCTGTCCAAACCTGCACCCGCATCTGTAGCCGAAAGATTCAAAGTCACAGCTGCCGAAGACGTGTAGAGTGCTCCGGAATTGATCGTGACCGAGCCTGTAGGCACCGACGTGTCCAGAAGGATGGATTTTGAATAAACCACGCTGATGTTCCCAGCCTTATCGTAAAATTTTACGTAGACGGTTTTAGTGCCGGTCCCGGCAGGAAGCGTAAATACTTTCGAAGTCGCGTAAGCCTCCGAGTTTGTCCAATTCACGTTATCCGACGAAAAGCTCATAGCGTTGATTCCGCTTGTGGCATCGACCCCGGAAAGGTTCAAAGTCACACTCGTCGAATTCGAATAAGCGGCGCCGGAATTGATCGTGACCGAGCCTGTCGGTTTCACGGAATCCAGCGTAACGGTCACAGAAACCGGCGTTGACCATTTCCCAGATTTATCGAGAAATTTCACGTACACGGTTTTATTTCCATCTCCTGTCGCAAAGGTCCAAGCCTTTGTAGCCGTGTAAGTCTCTGCGGCGCTCCAGGTCGTCCCGTTGGATGAAAAACTCATTTGGCTCAACCCTAATCCGGCATCGGTCGCGGAAAGATTAAGCGTTACCGCAGCCTGTTTGATGAACTGCACACCGCTATTGACCTTGATCGTTCCGCTCGGAGGGAGGGTATCTAAAATAATGGACTTAGAATAAACAACGCTCACATTCCCGACCTTGTCGTAATATTTCACATAGACGGTCTTGTTTCCATCTCCGGAAGGAAGAGTGAGATTCTTAGAAGCCGCATAAGCCTCGGGTGTCGTCCAGTTCACGTTATTGGTCGAAAAACTCATGGTTCCGACTCCGCTTCCCGAATCGCTCCCGGAAAGGTTCAACGTAACGGTAGTCGATGACGTATAAAGCGCGCCTGAATTGATATTGATCGAGCCAGTGGGCACCGATGTGTCCAGAAGGATCAATTTCGAATACACCGCGCTGACATTCCCAGCCTTGTCGTAATACTTCACGTAGACTGTCTTGTTGCCGGTGCCGGCGGGAAGCGCAAATGATTTTGAAGCCGCATAGACTTCCGGGGCGGTCCAGGTGCTGTTATTGGTTGAAAAGCTCATAGTGCTGATCCCGCTCCCGACATCAGCTCCTGAAAGATTCAAAGTTACATTCGTTAAATTCGTAGAAGCAGCCCCCGAATTGATATTGATCGAACCGATGGGCTTTACTGTGTCCAACGTAACAGTCGCAGAGACCGGCATTGACCATTGCCCGACTTTGTCAGAAAACTTCACATAGACCGTCTTGCTGCCGTCCCCCGCCGCGAAGGTCCATGCTTTCGTAGCCGCATAAGTCTCGGCTGTGCTCCAGGTCGTGCCGTTCGTTGAAAAACTCATTTGGCTCAATCCGGCCCCGGCATCTGCAGCTGAAAGATTCAGTGTGACTGCGGTCTGGATGACAAATTGCGATCCACTATTGACCTTTACCGTCCCAGCTGGCGGCAGCGTATCCAACAGAATGGACTTCGAATACACCACGCTCACGTTCCCCGTTTTATCAAAATACTTCACATACACGGTCTTATTACCGTCCCCGGAAGGTATTGTCAGACTCTTTGAAGTGGCATAGGCCTCTGCCGTCGTCCAATTTACGTTATCCGTCGAAAAACTCATTTTGTCTAAACCTGCGCCCACATCCGCAGCTGAAAGATTCAATGTCACAGCGGTCGAAGACGTATAAAGCGCTCCGGAATTGATTGTGACGGAACCCGTAGGAACCGAGGTATCCAGAAGTATGGCCTTTGAATAAACTGCGCTTACGTTTCCTGCTACGTCATAAAACTTTACATAGGCTGTCTTGTTTCCGGTTCCAGCAGGGAGCGTCATGCTCTTTGAAGTTGCATAAGCTTCCGCTGTCGTCCAGGTCACGTTATTTGTTGAAAAGCTCATCGAAGAAATCCCGCTCGCGTTATCTGTCGCTGAAAGATTCAAGGTCACATTAGCCGAATTAGTGTAAGCGGCACCTGAATTGATATTGATCGAGCCTGCAGGCTTCACGGAATCCAATATAACAGTCATGGAAACTGGCGTTGACCATAGCCCGAATTTGTCCTGGAATTTGGCATAGACCATTTTATTTCCGTCCCCGGTCGTGAATGTCCAAGCCTTAGTGACAGCATAATTTTCCGCAGTGCTCCAGGTCGTGCCATTAGATGAAAAACTCATTTTGCTTAGCCCTGAACCAGCATCAGTAGCCGAGAGATTCAACATCACCGCGGTTTGGCTGATAAAGTTGGCTCCATTATTAATTTTCATCGTTCCGGTCGGCGCAAGAGTATCCAAGATGATGGACTTGGAGTAAATCGCGCTCGTGTTCCCCACCTTGTCGTAGTACTTTACATAGACTGTCTTATTGCCATCACCGGAAGGTATCGTCAGACTCTTTGAAGTTGCATATGCTTCTGCCACCGTCCAGTTCACGTTGTCCGTCGAAAAACTCATCTTGTCCAAACCTGCCCCCGCATCCGTAGCTGAAAGGTTCAAGGCCACGGCTGTTGAAGACGTATAGAGCGCGCTTGAATTAATATTAAGCGATCCAGTAGGTGCAATAGTATCCCGCCGGACTGTAGAAGCTTTCACCGCACTCACTAAACCGATTGAATTCTTGACCGTGATGTTGATCGTATTATTTCCTTCCGTTGCCAAATTGACTGTCGCGGTCCATGCCGTCGAATTGTTTGAAGCGACGACTTGCACGTTATTGATCAGAATAGAAGTGTTGGCTGCCTTGGTTCCTGAAAAAGTAACAGTAGTTAGATTCGTAGCGGCAGGAACACTTGATGTCACGACCGGCTGCGCGGGAGCAGTCACATTGAGCCCGCTTGCGCGAACATAAAGAGTGCCACTTCGTGTGGTCGTTGAGGTGTTCGCCTGAGCGACAACAAAGTTAAGCTGCTTGATCCGGGTTTTATCCAACGTGTTTAAAATTGAAGAAACGGGTATTTGGAAAAACCGTTCCGCAGTGTTGACGATATTGGTCAGCGTAAAAGTATCTTTCACGCCATTCGCATCAATAATCTCAAGCTTTACGGAGGTATTCGAACCTTTAAGACCAAAGACAAGATAGGTTAGAGTGCTAAGATTCCTTGTTTCAACCGCGGGAGTACTCGCATTATCAAAGGAGATCGTAAAACCAGAAACGCTCGCCGCTTCCGGCACGCTATAACTC
>CAYMER010000324.1:0-7441 GCA_964389345.1 uncultured bacterium
CGGAACCATGCATCGTCGCGATCATATCGTCGAAAAGTTTCTGCATCGCGGGACCGAAATCGGTCACCGGTGCCGCCTTTTTCTTGAGGACAGGATCGGGATAAGTTCTAATTTTAAGCTTTGCCATGGTGAAATTATATCATGAGTGCCGCGTACGGTGTACGGCGTACGGAGATTTTTTGCGCCGCACGCGCCACGCCGTACGCCTTACGTAGTTAACTTTTGAAGCATTTTGGCGATCGTTTGCGCCCATCCGGCAAAGACGGCCTGGGTGTTGGTGAATTTCTGGTATTTGCCGACCGTCATGGTCTTGAGGCTTCTCTTATCGCCTGAGCCGGATCTCACCTCCGCGAACTCCATCAGGAGCTCACCGGTCGCTCCATCCGTGATTTTCCCTTCGAATGCTGTCTGGCCGTTTTTATCAAAAGGAAGCGGCACAGGGGACATAAACGACGCGGCCGTCATCCCGGCATTTAAAACCCGGTCCGGGGTCTCGATATCCGTGAGCGCCAGACTAATCACCAGCGCATGGCCCGAAGGATCGGAGGTGACCGTAAAACCGCTTTTTGTCAGCTGGGCCTCTACATCTTCGCGGAACTCCCGGGCAAGATTTTCAAGTTCTCCGGTATCACACGAACTCTGATTATCGAGATGGCTCAAATTGACCGGCGCCACCTTGATGGTTTTGTAGCCCGAGAAACTCGTTCCTTTCGAAATATACTCCTGCTTGAAATAGGTCCCCTCCTGAAGGGCTGAATAATCTTTCAAAAATCCGGAAGGCGTTCCCACGCTCGCCGTCGAGCACCCTGAAAACGACAATGCGAGCAACAACAGGATAAAGCATGGATGGTAAGCGGATTTTTTCAGGGTCATGATCGCTCTCCTCGCAGGTTGAAAAGCACTCCGGTTTCTTGTCATAGTCTACAGCCTCGGGTCTTGGGTCTCAAAGGATATTCAACGGATCCACGTCGAGTTGGAACGCGACACCGGAAGGTTTTTTGAGACCCATGAGTATCCGATAGATCTCCAGAGTTATCGGGACCATTGCACGCCCCGGGTTCGTGCTAGCGGGCGCACCTTTGCACGAACCCGGGGCGTGCGAAGGGTTGCCGTCTTTAGGGATCTTAAGCATGACATGCCAGCGGAAATGTCCGCGCAGTTTGTAGAACGGGAGCGGCGCGGGGCCGATGATCTCAGAACCGGTCTCCGGTTCCCGTACCCCGGTCCTCGTAATGGTTGATTCGAGGACCGAGGACCCGAGACCGAGGACCTTTTTCAATGCATCACGGATCTCACGCGCAAAAAGATACGCTTTTTTCTCATCGTGAGAGCGGATGATGATATTGACGAGCGAACGGTACGGCGGGTAATGGAATTCTTCGCGGCACTTTTTTTCATGAGCGTAGAAGGAAAGGAAGTCATGCTCTTTGGCGAACCGGATGCTCGGATGATCCGGCATCCAGGTCTGGATGATGACACGACCGGGTTTTACTCCCCTGCCCGCGCGGCCCGCGAATTGCGTGAGGAGCTGGAACGTCCGTTCACTGGACCGAAAATCCGGAAGCCGGAGGCCCACGTCCGCCAGGACTACGCCGACTAAGGTCACATGCGGGAAATCAAACCCCTTGGCGATCATCTGCGTCCCGATCAGGATGTCGATCTTCTCGTCCCGGAATTTTTCCAGGATCTTTTCGTGCGAACCTCTTATTTTTGTCGTGTCGGCGTCGAGGCGGGCAATACGGGCGCTTGGGAAAAATCGTGCGACTTCGCTTTCGATCTTTTCGGTCCCGAATCCCATGAACCGGAGTAGCGGGGATTTGCAGGAAGAGCAGGTGTTTGACACTTTTTTCTGATAGTTGCAGTAGTGGCAAAGGAGCAGGTTTTTTTCCTGATGAAATGTGAGCGCGACCTGGCACATCTTGCATGTTTCGACCTCACTGCAGGCGGGACAGCGGATCGATGTGGAAAATCCCCGGCGGTTCAGCAGGAGCATGGTTCCTTCGCGGTTTTTAAGATTTGTTTCGATCTCGCGCATCAAGGGTGGCGAGAAAAGTAGGCTTGGGCGTTTGTCCCCTTCGTATCGTTTGAGATCGATCACCTGGACTTTGGGCATGGCCTTGAGGTCGATCCTCTGCGTGAGGTCGATGCGGTCGATATGTCCTTGTTCCGCAAGCGACATGCTCTCCAGGGACGGTGTGGCGGTGCCCATCAAGAAAAGAGCACCCTCATGCTGCGCTCGCCACGCGGCGACTTCGCGGGCATGGTAGCGCGGCGTGGTCTCCTGCTTGTACGAGCCTTCATGCTCTTCATCCATGATGATGAGGCCGAGGTTCGGGACCGGAGCGAAGACCGCGGAGCGGGGCCCGAGCACGACATTGCAGGTCCCCATCTCAATCCGCTTCCAGGTCAGGAACCGTTCGCCGTCGGTCATTTTGCTGTGCAGAATCTCAAGGTTCTCCCCGAAATGCCCGGCAAAGAAGCGCTCGAGTTGTTCGGTGAGCGCGATTTCGGGCACGAGGCAAATCGCGGCACGGTTTTGTTTCAGCGTCTCGCGGATCGCGCGGATATAAAGCTCGCTTTTACCGCTTCCCGTAACACCGTAGATGAGGATGGGTTTGAGGGGGTCAGGCACCTTTTTCTCTGCTGTGACGGAAAAAGGTGCCTGACCCCTTTTCTGCACATTCCGGATAACCTCAAACGCTTTTTCCTGCTCCGGCGAAAGTTTGTACTGGGGAGGTGAATTCTCGGGCGTGACGTTTTTTTGTTTTGCCTTCTCAATATACTTTTCGGTTTTTTTTCCGTATTTCACCCAGCGCGGAAGCGCGTTCTCGATCGCCTCGCCCCAGCTTGAGCCGTAATATTCCCCCACCCACTTCGTGAGCTGAAGCATGCCGGATGAGAGGACGGGCTGGTCATCGAGGATCGAGAGAATCGCTTTGAGCTTTTTTGTGGGAACTGAGTTTTCAGTACCTACTAAATACCCCGTGAGTTCGGTGTTGCGAAATGGAACGGTCACGCGAACGCCCGGGATCGCTTTGGCAAGAAGAGCCTCCGGGATCGAATAACTGAAGACCGTGGGGATTGGTAGCGGAACCGCGACTTGGGCGATTAAGGGGTCAGGCACCTTTTTCTCTGCTGGGGCGGAAAAAGGTGCCTGACCCCCTTTTGACAACGAGCTCACTCCGCCGACCCTTCGAGGAGTTTCATGACTTTCTTCATATCTTCCCAGACCTTGCGTTTTTCGCCGGGGCTCCTGAGAAGATACGCCGGATGATAAGTGCACATCACCGGGATGCCTTCATATTTCTGGAACGTGCCGCGTAGCTGCGAAATCCCCTGTTCGGTCCCGAGAAGTGCTTTGACCGCGTGGTTGCCGAGCGCAACGATCACCTTCGGTTTGATAACCTCAAGCTGGCGTTTGAGGAATGGACGACAATGAGCGACTTCGGCCGGTGCCGGCGGGCGATTGTTCGGCGGACGGCATTTGAGAACGTTGCAGATAAAAACCTGCTCGCGAGCCTTGCCCATGGCTTCAATGATCTTGGTGAGGAGCTGACCGGCGCGTCCGACGAAAGGCAGCCCCTGTTCATCTTCATCGGCTCCCGGGGCTTCGCCCACAAAAACAAGTTCGGCCTGAAGATTGCCGTCGCCAAAAACGACTTTGTTGCGGGTCTTCGCAAGTTCGGAACAGAGTTTGCATTTCAGAACTTGGGTGCGGAGCTCTAAAATACCGGAACCCGCCGCGACAGATAAGGGGTCAGGCACCTTTTTCAAGGGGACTGGCTCCATTTTTTCTTTCGAAAATGGTGCCTGTCCCCCTTTTGCGGAAAAAGGAGCCGGACCCCCAGCATATACCTGCTCAATACCATCTTCTTTAAGAGACTTCAGAAATAAAAACGCTTCATTCTTCGGCATAGGATTACCGGGCACCCTTGCACGCCCCGGGTTCGTGCAACGGGTTGGCGAGGATCATTTTGACAAGGTTTTCCGATGCGTCGGGCTTTGCGAGGCGCGCGATGGCGTCACGCTTTTTCTCTAGCGTCAAGGGATCAGCCAGGATGCCTTTGACGATCGCGTGGATCTCGTGCGGGTCGTTTAGAAAATATGCGGCGTCGCGTAGCTTCAGGAGCTTCACGTTCCGGGTTTCCTGCCCGGGGATCGGCGCCATAATGACCATGACCACGCCCTTGGTCAGGGCTTCCGAGGTTGTGGAGCCTCCGGATTTCGCGACCATCAGATCGCTCGCTTCCATCAGCTCCGGCATAAAATCGATGAAGCCGAAGACTTTCACAGGGAACGGATAGGTTTTGCTCTCTAGCACCCTCTTGAGTTCCTTGTTGTTGGCGCAAACCACGAAACACTGGACTTTGTTCTTAAACGCCTTGAGTTCCTCCAGGATCGCCTCCTGGGGACCCAGGCCGAAACTGCCGCTCGTGAGAAGGATTGTGAACCGGTTCTCTTCGAGGCCGTATTTTTTCCGGAGCTCCAGTTTCTTTCCGGTGGGTTTGAACGTCGGCGTGACCGGAATGCCGCCGGCGGTAATGATCCCGTCCAAAACGCCGCGGCGAATCAAGTCCTGCTTTGTTTCATCCGCCATGACCCAGTAATGGTCCGTGCCGGGATTCACCCAGAACGTGTGCGGAGAAAAATCCGTGATGACGGTGATCATTTTTGACTTGATCAATCCCCGCTCTTTGGCGCGACCCAGGATCTCGGGAGGAAGGAAATGCGTCGAAACGATCACGTCAGGCTGGTTCTTGACAATATCTTCGAGCAACTTTTTCGCGTGGAGGGTGTTCGTAAGCACACGAAAGGGCCGGATGAGCTGATAGACCCATCCGTGATCCAACGCTTCGTAAACCCAGCCCCAAAGGTTCGGCGCATGCCGGACGGACCAGAAATAAATGGGAGCGTAGGTTTTTTGAAATCCGGCATCAGTATAATCCAGGCAGTTGAGCAAACGGACTTGAAGGTCGCTTCGATTGAGACGTGCAAGGCCGTCCTGGACCGCCATTGCGATCTTGCGGTGCCCTTCCCCGGCTGTAGCGTGAATGATATCAATCTTCATGATTTGAGAATCCAGGGAACAGCATCTTTGAGATTGTTGACAATGTGCTGGGGCCGGAGCGCGTCGGTGAGCTTCTTTTCAGTTTTGGCGCCGTAGCCGGTGCGCACCAGGATCGTTTTGACGCCAAAATTCCTGCCCGCTTCAAGGTCGCTTAGTTTGTCGCCCACGAAATAGGTCTTTTCCTTGTCAAAGGTGATGTTCGCGACGGCTTTTTCAAGGAGCTGAGTCTTGGGCTTACGGCAATCACATTTTGCTTTCTTGGCATGAGTGCAAAAGCGTACGCCACGGATTTTGATCTCGCGTGTCGCCATGGCCGCAACCATTATTTCATGTACCTGCCACATGGCCGCCTCACTAAAGACCCCGTCCCCCACGCCTGCCTGGTTCGAAATGATGAAGATGTCAAAACCCTTGTCGGTCAGAACTTTGAGTGCGTCCAGCGCGCCCTTTTCAAAACGAAATTCCTTCCAACTCTCCACATATTTCCAGAGATCAACATTGATGACACCATCCCGGTCAATGAAGACAACTTTGCGCGAGGCTTTTGTCATATTATTTTTTAAAGAAACGTTGGAGGGCGACCGCGACGGCATCGATCTCCGGCTCGGTCATGCCCGGGAAAAGCGGCAGGGTCAGAACTTCCTCGCGAAGCTTCTCCGTAACCGGCAGTTTCACTTTGCGGGTCTTGTACTTTTTCATGACCGGCTGCGCATGGACAGGCGTCGCGTAATGAACCATGGTCGGGATCCCTTGAGCGGCGAGATGTTCTTTAAGAGCGTTCCTTTTTCCGTTCGGTACGCGAACCACGTAAAGATGATAAACATGATAGGCGCCTGCGACTTCTCGCGGAAGACCGAGCGGTGTGCCGGCAAGCTTTTTGTGATACATCTCGGCGATCGCGCGACGTTCGCGGTTCAACTCATCGAGAAATTTCAATTTGATACTAAGGAACGCGGCCTGCAGGCTGTCGAGGCGGCTCGTCCAGCCGATCTCATCGTGGACAAAAGGATCGTCAATGCCCTTCCCGAGATTACGGTACTGCATGACATGCCTCAGCAGATTTTCATCCGAGGTGGTAACCATACCTCCGTCGCCGATACCGCCCAGGTTCTTGGTCGGATAAAAACTAAAAGATCCGGCATCCCCGAACGCGCCGGCCATAACTCTGTCCCAAAGAGCTCCATGCGCCTGGCAGGCGTCTTCCACAACTTTCAGTTTTTTTTGCTTTGCGAGAGTCATCAGCGCGGTCATGTTGGCGCATTGACCGAAAAGATGCACGGGAATCACGGCGCGCGTTTTACGGCTGAGCGCCTGCCGAACGGATTCGGGGTCGAGATTAAAAGTATTCTCTTCGACATCGGCAAAGACCGGCGTCGCGCCGGCATGAATCACAGCAAGCGCAGTCGCTGTGAACGTGAAGGATGGAACGATGACCTCGTCCCCTTTTTTGATACCTGCGGCCTTGAGGGCAAAGGTCAGTGCGTCTGTCCCGGAGCCGACGCCTAGGGCATACTTCGTCCCGGTATAGACTGCGAATTCAGCCTCGAGATCCTTCAGTGCGGGACCGAGAATGTAGGCGCCGCTTTTCAGAATGCGGTCAAACGCTTCCTGGGCCTCGCCGACAAATTTCTGGTGCGACCGGGAGAGGTCGAAGTACGGGACTTTCATGTCGCTCCTATTTAGGCGCGCTTTCTTGCGCTCTTTTGAGTTCGCGGTATTTTGCGAAGGCGATGATCTGATAGGCCGAGTGGAAAAAGGACATCAGGAATCCGGTGTAGCCGTTCCGGATGCCATCTTTTTGGAAATAATATTTCAGGAAGCGGCTGCAGGCCTTACGGAAGACACGCCAGGGTCCCATCGAACGGCCGTCCTTCACCCACTTTTCAGCTTCAAGCCCTGTTTCCCGGTTGAATTTGGAGATCCAATTCTCCCAGCTCGGGCTGGAATAATGCAGGATGTCGCCCTTGAGAGACCCGCAGGTGCCCTCGTAGAACATCTTGGGATGAACGCGAGCCTCTTCGTATTTAAATTGGCCTTTTTGGAAGAAACGGGTTTTCGGCGCCGGGTAATAGCCCCCGCCTTTGATCCAGTCGGTCCCGATGAAGGTCTTCACAGGCATCGAGTAGCAAGCGTGCGGGTCATTGGGTCTTGAGGCAACCCCTGTGAGTTCTTTCGCGAGTTCCGGAGTGATCCGCTCATCGGCATCAAGTGAGAAAACCCAAGGCTGTGTGGCAAGGCTGTAGGCATAATTCCGGTGCCGGCCTTCGATGTCCATCGCGCGTTGGAAGACTTTGGCGCCAAACGATTTGGCGATCTCGACCGTGCGATCAGTCGACATATCGTCTAAAACCACGATCTCCGCCGCAAACTCAG
>CAYMER010000325.1:0-2893 GCA_964389345.1 uncultured bacterium
GAAATTGTCCGCCTTCGATAAAATCGAAGGACGGATCCGTCCTCGCACCCTGTGCGAGGCGGAAGCTACCGCCCCAAAAAATGCGGGATGAAAAATGACGCCACGCAGAAACTCACATCCTACGAAGGCCGACATTCTATAAGGAGAAGCCAACTATCTCAAGTGAAATGTGGTGGGCGACCCTGATCCTTATTCATTTAAAACTAACGGGCGACCAGGATAGCCCAAGTCACCATGAATGAAATAAAAATAAAGACTGGGCGTTGTAAGATTCGAACTCACGACCCCTTCCGTGTAAAGGAAGTGCTCGGCAGAGACGATGGCTTCTTCGGCCATCGCGATTGCCGTACTTGCTCACAGGAGCAAGTGCTAACCAGCGAGTCCACGATTTCGTGGGCAATGAGAGATTCGAACTCCCGACCCTCTCCGTGTAAAGGAGATGCTCTAACCAACTGAGCTAATTGCCCACGAAATTGTGGCCTTTACCAACTGCACCGGCTCCCAATCCCACAGGGACTGCAAAAAGCGCCGTGAGCCGGCACGGCTTCGGCGGGAACTTGACGTTCCCGTCCTTGTCATTTTTTTTATTTCCCGGATGGCTGACAAGGACTGCCCCCATTTCAGCTTCGCTGAAATTGATGGGAATTGGGCCCGTCCGATCCGAGCTAAACGCCCGAGAAACTGGTGATCCTGTGGATCAGCTTATTAAGATTGGCAAAAATGTCCTTTTTAAAATAGAACGCAAGCCGCGTCAGGTGGAACGTGTACGGAGCATTGCGTTCCTCTTCAAAGGGCTTGAGCGACTGGGTGAACTTCCCTTTCTTGAGAAGATGCTTAAACTCCCGATTCAGAAGGTCCAATTGTTTTTCGCTGAGAGGTTTTTCAATACGCAAAACCAAGAGATCCCGGATATAGCGCATCGAGTGATACACTTTATAAAAATCGGTCACATACGCGACCGCCGCCAGGGGGTCATGCGTCACATACATCAGATCAAGGTCTTCCTCATGGATCATGCCCTGTTTGAGTAACTGTTCTTTGAGAAAATGAAAAAAATCCTTCCAATAGTCAGAACCCGGCGCGTCCAAACAGACGATCGGACGAGGGTCCGTCTTCCCTGTCTGGATCAGTGTGAGCGTTTCAAAACCTTCATCGTGTGTCCCGAACCCTCCGGGACACAGGACCGTTGCGTGGGATTCCCGGAGAAACATAAGTTTTCGCGTAAAGAAGTACTTGAAACTCACAAGTTTCGGATCCTGAAGCATCACGGGATTGGCCTCCTGCTCAAACGGAAGCTGGATATTCAATCCAAAGCTTTTCTTGTGGCCTGCGCCTTCATTCCCGGCTTGCATGATTCCGGAGGCCGCGCCTGTGATAACCATCCATCCTTTTCGCACGATCCCTTTGGCGAATTTTTCGGCGATTTGAAAATCCTGGGAATGCCGGGGGGTCCGCGCGGAACCAAAGATCGCTACTTTGCGAACCGCTCGGTAAGGTTCAAAGACCTTCAGGCTGTGGCGGAGTTCTTTCATCGCAGTATTGAGCATCTTCATGTCCCCACGATCCAATTTGTCGGTATGAGCCTTCAAGGCGGTCACGATCAGCTCTTCGGCGAGATCCGCATTCGCTCCGGGCCCGGCCTGGTGGATCAGCTCATGAATAAGCTGATCCAGTTTGGGGTTACCGGTCTGGTAAGTTTCATGCTTCTTGAAAAAATCTTCCATCATTCACCGATCCGGATCTGGAGGATCAAATCACCGGGATGATGACAGGCGGGACAATCCCTCCCTTGACGCGCCAACCGTAGCTTCTGCCCTTCGCGGGTGTTCACCGGAATCTTCACTGAGATCGTCTGTCCTTCCGGCGTCTTGAACATCACACTCCCACCCTCCTTAGCTTTTTTCTTTGAGATCTTCAGATTCACGACGACATCCGCGGACTCCTGAGTGGCCTGTCGCGGCATCTGTCCGTATTCATCTTCATCATCATAAGAATCCTGCCGGGGCGATCCGGAAGAATAAACACGGAACGGTCCGGCTCCGTCCCCCGTGCCGCCTGAAAAAAGATCACCAAAAATATCCGAGAATGCGGAATAGCGGCTCCCTCCGCGCGCACGGCCGCCGGAGGAGTACTGTCGCAGAAGATCTTCAAAATTGAATCCCTGAGCTCCGGCGAAATTGCCCGACTGAGCGCCGCCGAACTTGCGCATCTGGTCATACTGGGCACGCCGCTTCTCATCACTCAGGACATAATACGCCTCGGAAATCTCCTTAAATTTCGCCTCGGACTGTTTGGCGTTTCCGGGGTTCTTGTCCGGATGATACTTCACGGCGAGCTTGCGATAGATCTTCTTGAGTTCATCAGCGGAAATAGATTCGGAGACACCAAGCGCTTTGTAATAATCTTTCTGAGAAGCCATGATCTTTATCCTTTTTGAGACAACTTAAGAGAATCGGCCCACACTTTATCACTTTTTTCCGAACGGACGTGGGAAAAGATCCGTTTTAAGACAAGTCACATGATCGATAAAAAGCACGCCGGTCAGATGATCAACCTCGTGTTCCACACAGATCGCTTCGATCCCGGTACTGATCTTTTCCCGGGGCTCACCCCGCTCGTTCTGCCAGCGAAAGCGCACCCACCGGTGACGCTTCAGGAATGCCGTATAATCCGGCAAGCTCATGCACCCTTCCTTGCGCACCTCCGGCTCCCTTTTTTCAAGGATCACAGGATTGACAAGGATGAGGCGTTCCGTTTTCGGATCGCGTTTTGAAACATCCACGATCGCGACCGCTTTCGAAACCCCGATCTGCGGCGCGGCAATGCCGATCCCGTGCGTCTGAGTTTTCATAACACGGACCAAAGCGGCCACAAGTTTCAGGAGTGAACGGTC
>CAYMER010000326.1:0-4430 GCA_964389345.1 uncultured bacterium
GGAATTCTTCACAGATAATTTTTTCGTCATCGACGATCAGTAGATTAACGCAGGCATAACCCCGTTAGAGATAGGAATTGCTAAAGACGTTTCCGTCTATTCAAAACCAGGAAACTTGAAATTTTCCCGGAGCGTCTGGAGATAACTCCGTTTCGTGCTCTTCACCAGAGACAGAGGCATGTGGAAGCGGGTCACTTCGACACTATAGCTATCGTCGATTTCGATCTTTTCTTGACCGTCGGCCGTGAGAAGGGCCTTTTCGTGGGGGTTTTCCGTGCGGATCCGGATTGTGATCTTTTCATCTGCCCCGATCACCAGAGCTCGCAGATTTAAAGCATGCGGACAGATCGGCGTAATAAGGATTGCTTCAAGCTTCGGATGCACTACAGCGCCGCCCGCGGAAAGCGAATAGGCCGTAGAACCCGTGGGGGATGCGATCACGACCCCATCGCCCCGGAAACTTGTAAACTTCTCCCCCGAGATCGTAACATCGAGCTGGAGAATACGGGCCAGTCCTTCACGACTAATTACGATATCATTCAAGGCAATAAATCGCCGGTCCTGATCGGCCTTCTTGCTTTTTGCAGTGCAGGAAAGCATAAGCCGATTCTCGACCGCCGGTTTCTGAAGAAGATAGGAGTTCAGCTCTTCGAAAACCTCTTCAGCCTTGGCCTCGGTCAGAAATCCGAGCTTTCCAAAATTCACGCCAAGGATCGGCACCACTTTGGCTTTCATGCGGCTTACGACCGACAGAATGGTCCCATCCCCTCCAAGACAGACCAAAAGTGTTGAGCTTTCGATCAGATCATCGAGTGAAACAGCCAAAGAATCCTGGACAGGGATATCCCGTTTCGCAAGCCAGCTTTTAAGCTTCTCGCAGAGCTCCGGCGCGCCTTTTTTCTTCTGATTGACGACAATCCCTATTTTTTCCATTTTACGAACACTCCTTTGAAGGCCACTTTGGTGTCAGTTCTCGACATTCGACATATTGTGAAAAGTTTTAAAGGAATTGTCAATTGTCGAGAACTGACACCCTATGCCCGCCAAACTCGACTTGCTGTCCCTTGCGGATCTTGCAGGCCTTGCGCGTCTCAATCTGTCCGTCGACTTTTACCTCCGACTGTGAGACCGCAAGTTTCGCCATGCCTCCGCTTTCACAAAGACCCGTCACTTTGAGAAGCTTGAAGAGTTCTATAAATTCCCCGGTAAGCGCAAAAGAGATCTTTTCCATTAAAGTCACCGTCTACTTGATAACGCGGCCGAGCTCTTTAAGGACCGCCGCTGTAATCTTTTCTGGCGAGAGGCCGAACTCATCAAGCTGCGCCTCCCGGGAACCGTGTTCGATGAACTCGTCCGGCAGGGCGAAACGCGTCATTGGAATATTGTGGATACTTTTTTCTTCCATGAACTCAAGAACCTTGGAGCCAAATCCTCCCGTTCCGACGTGTTCCTCCAAAGTGAAAAGATGTTTTGTCTTCTGAACGGAATCCAGGATCAGCTGTTCATCAAGGGGGCGGGCGAAACGCATGTTCACGACACGCGCCGAAACGCCTTCTTTTTCAAGAAGCGCACGCGCTTTACAAGCCGCCTCCACCATACTCCCAAGAGCAAGGAACGTCACATCCTCCCCTTCAAAAAGCACCTCTCCTTCTCCGACCTCGAAACCTTTCTTGGGAAAAGCATCGAACATTTTTGAAATGTTCGCACGGGGATAGCGAATCGCGAAAATCGACGAGTGGCTCAAAGCAAGCTCCATCATTTTTTCCATTTCATATTCATCGATGGGCGAGGCGAGCACGATATTAGGCACCGAGCCGAGATAGGCGAGGTCAAAAATCCCCTGATGCGTGGCACCGTCCGCGCCGACAAGGCCCGCGCGGTCGATTCCGATCACGATGCTTTGTCTTTGCAGGGCCACGTCATGCATGATCGAATCATGGGCGCGCTGCAAAAAAGACGAATAGATCGCGACGACAGGTTTCAGGCCCCCACATGCAAGAGCTCCCGCAAACGACACGGCGTGTTGCTCCGCGATCCCGACATCGAAAAACCGTTCCGGGAATTCCTTCTGGAAATGCAAAAGCCCGGTCCCCGACGGCATCGCCGCCGTGATCGCGACTACTTTTGGATTGCGACGCGCGTGCTTGGAAAGCGCATCGGCAAAGGCCTGGGTGTACGACACGCTCGCGGCATCGCTCTTGGAGGACGCGACTTCGATCTTCTCGCCGGTTTTCACGTCGAAAGGACTGACACCGTGTCCCTTCTCCTCATCTTTTTCCGCGAACTCGCAGCCCTTCCCTTTTTTTGTGAGGACATGAAGAAAGCTGCACGTGTTGAGGGCAAGCACGTCGCGAAGGGTCTTCACCAAACCAACGACATCGTGCCCGTCCACCGGCCCGAAATACCGGAACCCCAACTCCTCAAAAAGGATCCCCGGTACAAAAAGATGCTTCATGCCTTCAAGAGAAGCGTTTGAAAATCTTTTGAGCCGCGGAAAACGACTCAGCTGTTTTTCAACTTCGCCGCGAATGCGATTATAAAGGGGGTTGGTGATCACTCGATTGAGATAACGGCTCATACCGCCCACGTTCTTGGCGATGGACATTTCGTTGTCATTCAAAATGATCAACATGTTTTTTTTGAGATGACCGGCGCTGTTTAGCGCCTCAAACGAAAGTCCCGCGGTCATAGCGCCGTCCCCGACCACGGCCACGACTTTTTCATTCCCTTTTTTGATGTCACGTGCGGCGGCGAGCCCCAAGGCCTGAGAGATCGCGGTACCGGCATGGCCGACGATAAAAGGATCGTGCGCGCTCTCCCACGGCGCAGGAAAACCGCTCAGGCCTCCAGGCTGGCGCAGGGTATGCATCCGGTCCATGCGCCCGGTGATCATTTTATGAACGTAGGCCTGATGCCCGACATCCCAGCAGATCTTATCCTCGGGGGAATTCAGAACATAATGGAGAGCGATCGAGAGCTCCAAAACGCCGAGGCTCGCGCCCAAATGCCCTCCGGTCTTGGCCACGGATCCGATCAGGAAATGGCGGTACTCTTCAGCCACCTCAGGAAGTTTTTCCAGAGGCACCTGTTTCAGGTCCTGCGGGCTCTTTATTTTATCGATCCATTTTGTTTCCATAAACCCGTCCATTACTCTTTAACAATTTCCACATCTTTTTATCGCTCAACGCGCAAAGCACAACGTCTTTCCCTCATTGACCGTTACGCGTTGCGCCACGAAGGAATTCGTGCTTTTAAAAAATCCGCCAGGTAAACCAGCCCTCTCGCTTTATTTCCAAAGCTTTTGATTGCCGACTTCGCCTGTCCGATAAGACGAATCGCTTTTACCGTGGCCGTCTTGACGCTCATCACCTTGCAATAACCGTCCCTGTCCAGAATATCATCTACGACCTGGAACGCAAGGCCTAAGCATTCCCCATAGCGAGTAATGATTTTAAGTTCGCGCACGGAGGCCCCCGCAGCGACTGCTCCCACCACCGCGCTGACACGAATCAGAGCTCCCGTCTTATGCCTGCTGATAAAATCATGCTCTGCGAGCGTCTTTTTCCGTGCCGAGGCTTCAAGATCTGCCACTTGCCCGCCGATCATGCCCCGCACTCCGGAAGCCATAGCTATCTCACGCAAAATATGCACGGCACGATCCGCGGGTTTAATCCCCGCGACCAGTTCAAACGCTAAAGTCAAAAGAGCGTCTCCGGCAAGGATCGCATTCGCCTCGCCGAATTTCTTGTGACAGGTGGGTTTCCCACGACGGGTATCGTCATTATCCAGTGCCGGAAGATCGTCATGAACAAGGGAATACGTGTGGATCAATTCAATAGCCAGAGCCGCCAAGATAGCATCCTGAGTCTTCCCACCGCACGCCTCGCAGGCGCTAAGCGCCAGCACCGGCCGGAATCTCTTCCCGCCCGTAAATATCGCGTACTGCATAGCCTTGTGGATGCTAATGGGCCGGAGTCCCGTGTCTCCGGCACGCTCGCGGGAACTTGAGATTCCCGTCTCCGCAGGCCGGGCTTCTTGAACACGGAGCAGGCTTTTCAGTTTTTTCTCAATGAACGTCAAATCTCGCTTAAAGTATTGCTCGTAGGTCATATGCGTTTCCTAGATTTCGTCGTCTGTTTTTTTCTTTTTATTTTTCGTGGCCGGCTCTTCCGGATCAAACGCTTCTTTTTTCAGCGATCCGTCCAGAGTCTTGGTCAGGATCTCGATCCTTTTCTCCGTCTCAACGAGCTTGGACTGGCAAGCGCGCACCAGCCCGACACCTTCCTCGTATTTCTTAAGCGCCTGGTCGAGCGTCAGCTCCCCGCTTTCCATCGCTTCCACAATTTTTTCAAGATCTTCTAATGCTTTCTCAAACTGAAATTTTTCATTCATAGCATATTCCTTATTGGGAGATCGGAAGAGCACACGTC
>CAYMER010000327.1:0-9549 GCA_964389345.1 uncultured bacterium
CGAACCGTCTCCCGGGGCACGTCCCGGCCCATCGGAAATTCCTCGATCCAGAACCCACTTGTCTCGGACTCTTTGTCGAATCCTTCATAGCGCGTGTCATAGCGGGTATAAAGAGAATAGGTCAGGAGCATCTGCTCGTTCTGGTAGAGGGTCTTCCGGTCGACCCACGCCTGGACAAAAATGTTGTCATCCGTCCCCGGAGACACTGCGAAAGCCTGATTCTGAGAAACCGGTTGTGTTATCGGGGGTGGACTAGAAGGCTGTGTCGCAACGCGTTGCGGCGAGGCCTGCGTCCCTGGCATCTGGCTCTGACCTCCCGACACTTCGATCTCAAGGGGCTCCGTCCGAAGAACATTCTGCCCCGCCGGAACTTCAACGGGACTCAGCGTAAAACGTCCGGCCCGCTTGGGAATGAGCGCATAGCTAAATTCGACATTCGAGGAGGACACCCCATTGATAACCGAAATGTGCGAAGCGCGACCGGTATAATAGGTTTCAAAACCGTCAAGTTGCGAAAGCCTTGGAGCCTGAAGATTCATAATCTGCCCGGTCACGCGAATACTGAGCCGGACCTCTTCCCCAACCTGCACCGAATGCTTGTTCAAACTGGCAGACACACGAACTTCCTCGGCCTGAAGAGCTGGGGCAAAAATGCCCCAAATAATGAATGTTGATAAAAGGATTTTTCTCATATAAGGGTCACTCGCGTGGGTATTGTATAGGAATCACAACGCAATTTCAAACAACGAGTTAAGTAAAGAACGCTTTAATAAAAGTTTCTGGAGAAGTCGATCGAATTCCCCCGGGGTTTTTACACGCGCATGGAGCTCAAATCCGGATTCTTCGAACCCCTGGACGGGTTCCAAACGCAGCTCTTTGGCATCATAAAGGATATCCGACCGTCGTTCCTCGAAGGCTTCGAGATAAAGCGAATACCCTGGAAAACGCAATCGCTTGACACGGGCAAAGAACCGGTCCGCTTTCGTGCGCGGGTCCATACCGCGTATGTCCAACTTTGCGAGAACCTTATGCTCCTTGCAAATCTCCCGGAGACATTTCCCCGTCCCTTTCATGATATCCGACAACCATTCTCCAACCTGAAGCAGCTGGGAACTCGTTAGCCTCACTTGAGCCCCGATATTTTTGGCGAAATAATCCTGATCGTCTTTCGAAAATTTCAGGAAGAACAAGACCCCCCGGAGCGGTAACTGCCCGTCCTCCAGAAGGTCCTTGAAAGATGGGGGGTATTCATCAGCCTTTCGATAAAACTCCAACAAAGCCTTATCTTCCGGAAGTCCGAGAAGGGGCATCACAACCGAAAAAATCTCATGCTCTTTAAAATGGAATTTCCGAGCCGCCATTCCAAGCGCCTGGGCCCGATCCATGTCCGAGCATCCTTGTTTCCAGTTGGAAACGAGATTCAAGAGAAAAGCGTCTTTTAGCTCCATTCTCTCCGCGACCAGCACAGGCACTTCTTTCATCTTCAAGGCCTGCGCCGCATAGAGACGTTTGTGGCCCGCGATCACGACCGGACGCGCGGCATTCGTCACAACGATAGGCATTAAGACGCCGAATGCCTTGATCGACGCCAGAAGCGCTGCGTCTTCCAGCCGGTGTCGGTAGCAAAACGGCATGCCGAACGCGATCTTTTTCACCGTTTTCACACCCTGGGGTGTGGAGAAATGACACATCCTTGCAGAAATTTTTATTTTAGTGATGCAAGCCATTCTTTCTCCAATTGCGCAGCTGAGATCCCAAGAACCTCCTCGATCGCCTGTTCCGCAGGTTTCCCCTCCTTGAACTTTACAAGGATCTCCTTCATGCGGTATATCTGAAAACGCTCCACCATATAACTGACAAGCACGAAAACCTCCTGATAGAAAAGGGTGACTTCCAGAGGGTCCATCTTGTCTATTTGCAAATTTTCGGAGAGTAGCCGGTTCATCGGCATAAGCGCTTGGGTACGGATAGCCGCTTTAAAAACAACCGTATTAACCGGCTGAATCTTATTCTGCTCATATTGAGCCAACCCTTCGTGGATCCAGGCCGGAGCACGCATGCCGCTCACGGAAGCCACGAACGCGTGTGTCATCTCGTGAACCGCGGCCGCCCGCAAGTCAAGTTCTCGAAAACCCTGACGATAGGCCGGAAGCCGTATTTTCCCGTCATAGAGCCCGCCAACCCACTTGGACTGTCCGGTCACATCGCGGAACTCGGTCCCTGAATAAAATAGCACGGCGATCTTGTGATTAAAATAAGCACCGAAGTCCTGCGAGATCTGACGGTAAACGTCCCGCAAAAAATTTTTCAGCCAGTAACCTTCGTAGCCCTGCTCGCCCTTCCGGTATTTGATAATAAAATGTTCTTCGTCATAAGTGTCGAGATCTTTTTCGACGGAATTTTCTTTTTGGATCTTTTCGATCTTCTGACGCAGACGCGTCGAGGGGCTCACGAGATAACTTTGCTTATAATAATTCTCCGCCTTTTTGAAATTTTGTTGGAGATTCTCGATCTCGCCCAAGAGCTCCAGGGCCAAGGCGTTCCGTGGTTCGAGAGCAAGGGACTCGTTAAGCGCGTCGCGAGCTAGCTCGAATTCATTCTTCTCGAAGAACTTGACCGCGTCGTTATAAAGTTCGATCGCCATGGGCGTCATCGGCGCTCCTCCGCCCTTCCCGGCGTAGAACCTTTCGATCTCGATTTTTTGTCGGCGCTCTACAGTCTCTTTGCCGCGATCGTCATCGTTTATCGCGGCATAAGCACTGGCGGCAACAAAAAGGCTCCCCATCAGTAGCGCAACGCCCAACATACAACGCACAACAATTTTCATAGTCGCTAGTCTCCGGTCTCTGATCTCTGGTCTGCAATCCAGTTTCTTGCCATCGCGACGCGTTTGACGATCGATGGATGATCGTAAAAGAACCACTCATACCACGGTGGCGGCTCCGGATCCGCGAGATTCTGCTCTCCCAATTTCTCCATGCAAGAGATGAAAACGTCTTTCGTCTCAAGCGCCCGCAAAGCAAAAAGGTCGGCGGCCCGCTCGCGGCGCCTGGAATAACCATTCATAAGCGGCATCAGAATAAGATTTACGGCATAAAAGATCAGAAAGAGCAGCGGAAGTCCCGCCACATCGGCGGCGGAATTCAAAGACAGCGCCGGCACGAGTGTGTTCATTCCCAAAAAACCGGCGGCAAACGCGATAAGCGAAGCCCCGAGGCCAAACGCCAGAAGCCTCCACACATCGTGATGCTTGTAATGGCCCAATTCATGCGCCACGACAACTTCCACTTCCGAAGGTGTGAAACTCTGGATCAAAGTATCGCTTAAGACCACGCGCTTGGTCTTTCCGATCCCCATGAACGCCGCGTTCGCTTTCTTGGTCGTCTTGCTTAGATTGAGCGAATAGACATTCCCGACCGGCATATCAAAACGCGCGGCAAGCCCGCGAACCCTGGCCTCCAGCTCTTTGTCTTCTAGTTTCCCATATTTATAAAAAAGCGGCACGATCACGACCGGAAAAACTTTCCCAAGGACATAGCTTACAAACGCGTAAGCCGCCCAGGCCCAAAGCCACCAAGTCGCCGGACACTGACGCATAAGGAGGTAAAGAAGCTCCAGTAGAACGAGCGAAAGAGTGAACGAAAGAAGTGTTTTCTTTCCAAGGTCCAAAAGCCACTGGCCAAAATTCTGGTTCGAAAGGCCAAATTGGTGTTCCAGCGTGAATCCCGAATAAAACGAAAGCGGTAGATCAAAGATCAGAAAAAATAACGAGAACAAGACAAAGTAAACCGCCACAACGCCCCAGTCACTCCCTCCGGCCAGCGCAATGGCATTCTGCCGCATCCCGAACGTCCACCCGCTCGCGATCAGAATCCCGAGAAGTGAGGGTGTCAGGATAAGATGAAAAAGCGTCAGACGACGCTTGATAACCTGATATTCTTTAGCCTTCACTTCCTTGGTAAGGTCTTTCAAATTCACGCCTCTCTTTGAGTAGGTAGAAGATGGTAGGTAGTAGGTGAAAAAGCCCGCTTCACATCTGCTATTTACCACCTACTACTTACTACATACTATTTACTACCTACCACCTATTATCTACTGTTTTCCGTCAAATTCCGTCATCACTCCAAAATGATCCGACGGATAAATGCCTGCCACAGAAGGCTCGTTAAAAACCAAGCGCGAAGAAACGATCTTTTTAAAAGGTCCGGTCCGATCGCGGATAAAAATAAAATCGATGCGCCGCTCTGCCATCTTCTCGCGTTCCGCTTCCGCGTAAGGATTCCTGTAATCCCAAGTGAGCCCAGGCGCCTCGGGATTCTTAACACAGAACGTATCGATCCACTTGCTCATCTCGCAAAGATAAACGACCGGCGGCGTGTTCGCGCCGCCGTTAAAATCTCCCATGACCGCGGTAGGGAGATCGTTCGCTTTTTGATTCACGAACGCCTCAAGCTCGAGTGTCTGCTTCATGCGGATTTCGTTCTCATCGGCCCGCCACGAAAGGTGCGCATTAAAAAACGCGACTTTCTCATTGCCCGTATCGATCCTGATATAAAAAACATAGCGCAGATAATCCTCAGTCGGAGACTTCGTCTTCATCACCAGGCATTCCTGCTCGACAGGCTTGAATTTCGAAAGAAAAATCAGCCCGGAATGTTCGCCGCTGACGGCAAAGTAGGGATAGCCGCTCCGCTCGCGAATTTCCCGGGCCCAGTCCATGTTGAAAACTTCCTGGAAACCCACAATGTCCGGCTGATCCTCTTTGAGGCCTCGAAAAATAAGCTCCCACCGCTCACGCCATGGCCCGCGCTCCTGCCAGGTGTTTAGCGTAAGGATTTTCATAAAGAAAATCCTCGGGGAAAGGCTAACGGGGAACGCTGAACGGAAAAAGATTTTCGTTGCACGTTACCCGTTCCCCGTTCCCCGCGGCTCATGGCTGGCTCCCATGCCGTAGCCGTTCCAGCCGTCCGATCATCTCATGGCGAATCTTCTCTTTGGCTTCTTCCATAGAGCTGTCCGCGAAATTTTCCAAAGACACCGGCTTCCCGATCGAAACGACAAAGGTGCTCTTCTTTTTAATAAGCCACGATTTTTTCGGAAGCGCCTGGCCGGTTCCGTCGACCACGATCGGAAGGATTTCGACTTTGTTATCGCGCGCAAGTTTGAAGGCGCCCATTTTGAACGCATGGATCTTCCCGTCCGGACTGCGCGTCCCTTCCGGAAAAAGGAGCACGCTCACGCCATTTTCAAGAACCTGGGTGATCCTCTGAAGAGCCTCGCGGCCGCTCTTGTGGCTCGCGCGGTCCACCGGGATATAACCCGCAGACGCCATGCCCCAACCCATGAGCGGGATTTGAAAAAGTTCGCGTTTTGCCAGAAATTTAAAATTGATCGGCAATGCGGCACAGACTGCCAGAATGTCCAGGAGACTTTGATGATTGGCAACGACAATGTAATGCTTTCCGGGCTGGAGGTTCTCGCGACCGGTCACGACGATTCTCCAGATGGGACTGAATCCGATGATCGACCGCGCCCACAAGATCGAGTTCTGATGAACGATCCGCCGCGTCCCCCGGTCCAAGAGAAGCGATGCAGGGAATAGAATAAGAATATCCAAAGTCGCGGCGAGCATCGTCAGAACGATCGTCCCGCCCCACATAACAATAGAGAAAAAAAGTTCCTCCTGAAAGCTGAGCGCCTTTTCCTTGTGGATCTTCACCTCGTTAGATCTCCCATTCACTTAAAACTATTTTTAGAATATAAATAATTACGCCCTGCCGTCTTCCCAAAGCAGTGCATCGCCCGCTGGATTTTAAGATCTATCGGGGTTCATGGCGGGCATTTTAGCGGGCAAACTCTCTATTGGGAACAGCTTTTTCCCCTCCAGAATCCAACCCAGGTTTTAAACAAAAAAGGATCAGCGGCAATAGCGGGCGGAAGAGGCGGGAGGGTCGTCGTCGAACTCGATGATAGGCTCCGGATCGTGGACGGAATGGCCCGAGGCCACATCCTGATCCTCGTCTTCATCGTGGTAGCGGGTACTGGAAAATGCCGCCCGCGCGTCATAAAGATCCGCAGGGATCTCGCTTAAAAAACGGGACGGAAGGTTGTGGTGTGTGGCGCCGTACATACGCCGCTCACTCGCGTAGGAAAGATGCAATTTTTCACGAGCGCGCGTGATGCCGACATAACAGAGCCGCCGCTCTTCCTCGATCTCATCGGAAGGCCCGATGAAAGAATTAACGTGCGGGAATATCCCCTCCTCCAGACCAACCATATAAACGATTGGAAATTCGAGGCCCTTCGCTGTGTGAAGCGTCATGAGCGTCAGCACGTTCGTCCCCTGGTCCCAAGCATCGAGATCGGTGACAAGTTCGATGGAATCGAGAAATGCCCCTGTCGGCGTTGCCGCGGGACTCGGGACTCGGGACTCGGGACTCGAATCGTTGTTTTTTAGGTTCTGGTCTATAGTCTCCAGTCTATGGTCTTCTGTCTCGATAAAATCTTCGATCACGCTGCAAAATTCCTCGATATTCTCGAGCCTTCCTCGAGCCTCCGGCGTGCGCTCTGACTCCAGAGCGGCCACATAGCCCGTATCCTCCAGAATCCTCTCGAGGATCTCATGGATCGTCATCTCGTTCTGTTTTTTGCGAAGCTTCGTGACCCAAGCATAGAATGCGCCAAGACTTTTCTTAACACGCGGCGTAAGACCTTCGATCGTATCGACACTTGCCAGAACGTCATCCCACGACGCCTCCGGCGTGCTCAACGTGCTACGCTCAACGCTCAACGAGTTTTGGCCTTCCGTTGCGCGTTGCGCGTTGCGCGTTGCGCCCTCAAGCGTCTCAAGCGCTTTTTTACCGACACCACGCGTCGGAACATTGATGACGCGCTTCAGGCTTACCTCGTCATGCGGGTACGCCACGATCCTGAGATATGCGATCACGTCTTTGATCTCCTTGCGATCATAAAACCGCGTTCCGCCCACGATCTTGTAGGGAATATTTGCGCGCATCAGAGCTTCTTCCATCACACGCGACTGGGCATGCACGCGGTAAAAGACCACCTGATCCGAAAAAGTGCGGCCTTGCGCCCTGCATTTCAGGATGTTTCCGACCACATATTTTGCCTCCGAAATCTCATCCTCCGCGTTAAAAAGCTCAATCTTCGCGCCTCCTTTTTGCTCGGTCCAAAGCGCCTTGGGCTTACGCATCGCGTTGTTCTTGATCAAATGGTTCGCCGCATCTAGGATCACGGGCGTGGAGCGATAGTTCTGCTCCATGCGAATTGCACCGGATTCCGGGTAATCGGCCTCGAAATTAAGGATGTTCTTGATGTCCGCCCCCCGCCAGCCATAGATGGATTGATCCGGATCCCCCACGACGGTGATCTGACGGCGCGCGGAGGCCAGGAGTTTCACAAATCGGTACTGCGCGTGATTCGTGTCCTGGTACTCATCGATCAGGATATGCTGGAAACGGTCCTGCCAGGTTTTGAGGACCTCGGGGTGTTTGTCAAAAAGAACCACGGTCTTCATGATGAGGTCGCCGAAATCGCAGGCCTTCAAACGCTTCATCCGGGTTTCATAAAGCTGATAGACCTTGCCCGCATTCTCCTGAAAAAGGTCCATCGCTTTCGCCAAATATTGGGCGGGCGGAATGAGAAAATCTTTCGAACGCTGGATCTCCTCACGCACAGCCTTGGGGTTCACATGCTTTTCATGCAGTTTGAGTTCCGCGACACATTCCTTGATGACCTGGAGCTGGTCGTACTCGTCGTAGATGATAAAATTCCGGTCGAGTTCCATGGCTGGGCCGTCCTGGCGAAGAATACGAAGACAGGTGGAATGGAATGTGCTCACCCACACCCTTTGGGAGACGAGCCTTTCGATGCGGCTCCTCATTTCAGCGGCCGCCTTATTCGTGAACGTGACGCCGAGGATATTAAAAGCCGGCACGCCGTGCTCGATCAGATACGCGATCCGGTGCGTGAGAATGCGTGTTTTCCCGCTTCCCGCCCCGGCGAGAATAAGCAGAGGCCGGGCCGGAGGCCATGTGACGGCTTCTTTTTGAGAAGGATTCAAACCAGCAAGAAGATCTGTCATTTTATGATCCTGGTACGGCGGAAGGCGTACGGCGTACCGCGCAAACTGCTTTTTCGCCGTACTCCGTACACCGTACACCGTACGATTGGTTATTCATCTTCGATCTTATACTTCCCAAACACATCCGAAAAATCATAGACCTTGTCAAAATCTTCGAGCTTGTCTTCGGGTTGTTTGCTGAGGAGCTGGACGTCAATCAAAGCAAAAACGATCTTTCCAAAATCAAGCGTCTCCCGCAGCCCCCAATGATGAAGGACCGTCAAAACCATGGGCCCAAATTGATCGAGCGCGTACTTGCTGATCCCCAGCGCAAGCTCCTGCCCCGTGATATGCCGCGACGCCTTGAGGCTTGTGACCGTATCATGAAGAGCAGCCAAGACGAACGTATAGGCCTCGAACTTGTAACTGGAATCTTGTTCGAGGATGCCTTCGATCTTTTGAAGAAAACTTCCGGATTCTTCCATAAAAGCAGTCCCTAGTATGTAGTAGATGGTATGTAGCATTGAAACTTTGTCATTGCGAGGAGCCCCATAGGGGCGACGCCTGGATCTCATTATAGAAATCCAGTGCTGTACTTACCATCCGTTTCATAAAAGAAGGCAAGTATGTGGCAATCTCTTACACGGGAGATTGCTTCACTTCGTTCGCAATGACATGCCCGTCGAATTTCGCTCCGCTTGAAAATACAGCTCCGGATCAAGATCGGCGTTTTCAATCGTCATGCCGAATACTTCTCCCAATCCATTCCGGACCGCCCGGATCAGGTTTTCCCTCTCGACACCTTCCGGTATCGAGATCGATTCATGGTGCAGAAGAACGCCTTCCGAGCGTTTCTGCGCGCCGCCCGCGATCTTCTTCCCCTTCCAGGAAAGATCACTTTCCACGGGGAAATCAAAACAATCTTTTCCTTTCGGAAGTTCATCCTCCCTGCTATAAAATTTCGGATCGAGGCCGCACGCTTGAAGTCCCTTTTTAACACTCTCATGGATCTTCGCGTAGCTAGCACGAACGGAACCCAGCCTCTCGGGATCGGCTGTCATACGCGCCGTAAGTGAAAAGATCAGATCCCGGCCGTGGAGAACACAACCGCCGCCCGTGATTCTGCGACACGTGGGCACCTTGGAATATTTCAGGATTAGTGCGGACCTGGAGAGATCCGCCTCATCCCGAAAGGAATACCCGGCACTGATCCAAGAAGCGGACGAAACATAGAATCGAAGAGTTGGAGCCTGGGGATTTTTCTTTTGGGATTCAAGAAGAAGCTCATCAAGCGCCATTTGAAACGGCATCGGCGCGCTGATTGTAGGAAGCAAACTCCAGTTCATGCCGCAGCTTCAGCCCACAGCACTTTTTCTCGAACCTGGTCGCGGTAAGAGAGGATAGGCTTGCGCGCAGCGAGGACATCATTGGGACGGCGCACCGGAAGCGTGTGCGGCGCAGTCTTC
>CAYMER010000328.1:0-2505 GCA_964389345.1 uncultured bacterium
CATCTTCTTCTCCGACGCTCAAAAAAACGAACAAACGCGAGTCCAAACAGCCCCAAACTGCCTGGAGTCCAACACGAGAGAATCTGAACGCGGCTTTTCGGGCGGACCCAAAGATCCCTAAGGCCCAGACCCGCGTCTCCGCTTTCGAACAAACCACGAAACTCTTCCGAGAGATCTGCGTCAAACTGCTTTCCTGAAAGTAAAACCTCCTGATTTCGCACAGTGCTTGCTTTCGGCACCCTTGTTTCAAGGATGAAACTTGCTAGCCAGTCCATTCCGGCAAGGATATAATTCACAAAATACGACTTGGGGGCGGTGCAGCTAAAGGAGGGAGATCCATGGCGCTAAGGAAATGGAGCAAAGGAGATGAAATGGGCAATCAAGGAGTTCTGAGCAGGCGTACAGTCTGGGCCATGAGTATTTTTGTTTTTCTTTTTATGGCAATAACCTGCGGATGGGCATTGGAGGATGACCAAGGCCTCAATACTGTTTCCGGAAGGATCGAAGATATAGATTCCCTGAAATCAATAATCACCGTGCGCTATCCGGATCCTGTTTCTGGAAACATGGAAGAGATTGATATCCTTGTTCCCGAGGAAGCCAAAATTATGAATGGTGCCGAGACAATATCTTTTTTAGATATTGAGCAATTTGACTCGGTTACAGTTACTTATGATGGAGATGGCGCAAGTGGCTTTAAAGCCAGGGAAATATTAGAGCTTAATCAAGCAACCGCGTAATTTATAAATATCCGTTAAATGACCGGAAAGATCTTTTTGAAAGGTCCGGGAAGAGAAGACCGGAAGGTCTTGAGCTCTCCGGTAGTGGGATGGGGGAACGAGAGGAAACAGGCGTGGAGTGCGAGGCGGCGGAAGGGGTCGGATTTGGCCCCATATTTCTCGTCGCCCATAATGGGGCATCCCAGGCCCGAGAGGTGGACGCGGATCTGGTTCTTGCGGCCGGTTTCCAAAGTGACTTCCAGAAGCGCGTAGCCTTCGTTCTCACGGAGAACCCGGTAATGCGTGACCGCATGCTGTGCCTCGGGATGGTTTTTTGAAACGCTGTAGACCCGCTTGAAATCGTCTTCCCGAAGATAATTTTCAATCGTTCCCGCCGTCTCTTTCGGAGTGCCTTCCGTGATCGCATAATACTTCTTGGTCGCGAGCTCCCAATGGCTCTGCAACCAGCGTTTTACGGCATCGCTTTTCGCGAATACGATCAGACCGGAAGCATCCCGATCCAGCCGGTGCACGATATAAACGCGTCCTTGGCCGTCTTTTCCCCTAGGGACGGGTCTGCTTCGTTCTCCAAGACCTGTTCCCTTAGAGCGCTCGTATTCATTGAGCATGAAATAAAGCGTTGCTTCTTTCTCTCGTTCGGTTCCCATGGTCAGAAGCCCCGCAGGTTTTTCTACCACAAGGATCGCATCATCCTCAAAAACGATCTTCAAACCCAGCTCGGTTTTGGATCTTTCCACGGAAGCGCGTTCTTTCCCCAAGATCTCGACCTTGTCGCCGGGTTTCAAGGGGTGCTGGTACCAGGTGACTTCGCGGCCGTTGACGTGGACCGAGCCAAATTTCAGGATCTGTTTAATCTTGGTTTTCTTGAGGTCCTTGAGGGTTGTGAAAAGGAAATCCTGAAGAAGCGTTTTTTCCTGAATCGAGAAGCTACGCACGGCTAACCGAGAATGCGTGTGATGAAGAAGCCCGGAAAAACGCCGAGCGCCAGGACGCCCAGGAACAGAACCCAGAGGGCGGTCGCCAAAGCTTTAGAGGGGGCGGCGAATGCGGGGCCGATCGCCGGTGTCAGATACATGAGCCGGATGATCCGGAAATAATAGTAGGCGGCGATGACGCTATTAATGGCCGCGACGATCACAAGCGTGATGAAGTGCCCCTGGATGGCCGCCGCAAACACATAATATTTTCCGATAAATCCCGCGAGCGGCGGAAGGCCGGACAAAGAGAGAAGAAAGATCGTGAGCATGGCTGCGGCGATGGGGGAACGCTCGGAGAGGCCGGCGTAGGCGTCCAGGGAATCGCTTTGGGTTTGGGTCCCGACAAAGAGAACGACCGCGAACGCACCGAGATTCGTCAAAAGATAAACGAATAAATAGATCAGGATCGCGTCCCGGCCGAGATGGGAGAATACCGCGAGGCCCATGAGAATATATCCCGCCTGCGCGATCGAGGAATAAGCCAGAAATCGCTTGATGTTCGATTGAGAGACTGCGGTGATGTTGCCGATCGTCATGGTGAGGATCGAGAGGATCACAAGCACGGGACTCCAGACTTCTTTAAAATTCCAGAAGATCATGTCCAGCACGCGTATCAGGACCGCGAAGCCGAGCGCCTTGGGCGCGACCGAGAGAAAGGCGGTGACCGGTGTCGGTGCGCCTTCGTAAACATCGGGCGCCCACATATGAAAAGGAGAGATCGGAAGAGCACACGTCTGAACTCCAGTCACCGGCTATGATCTCGTATGCCGTCTTCTGCTTGAAAAAAA
>CAYMER010000329.1:0-2768 GCA_964389345.1 uncultured bacterium
GCATCGACGCCGCCCTGTCTTTCGCGGAAGAAAAGAAACTCGACCTTTTAACACTTCTGCCTCGTTGTCTCGCCCACGGCTTTTGGGAGAGTCTTATCCAGCCCTGCGCGATGGCCTATATGGGGCTCTGGTTCCCCGTCCGTAAGATCAACGACCCGAAATCTAAAGTTTATTTCGGGAACGGACAATACCTGTTGCTGCGCACCGGACATTACCGGCTGATCGAGGGACACGAGAGCGTGAAAGAATCTTTCCTTGAAGATTTTGCGCTTATGAAAAAAACGAAAGAAGCGGGGGCTCTCGGAATTTGCGCGTTCGGAATGGAACTCTACGGCACAAGAATGTACGATTCTTTTGGCGCGCTTTGGCGGGGCTGGCGGCGGATTTTCCTTCACGCGTTCGAACAACGTCCATGGCCCATTCTTAAATGCGCCTTGAGCGTTTTCTTTTTTTCTTGCTTCCCTTTAGCCGCTTTGATCGCTTTATCAGATCACTTTTCCGCTTCTCTGCTTCTTTGTGTCTTGATTCTCGTCATCGCCATCGTCACCGCAGCCACAGCCTACGCGATCGTCAAAGCCAGGAAGCGTTATGCCCTGCTCCATCCACTCGCGGCGCTGGTCTTCTCCGGCATTCTCCTCGACGCCTTTCAAATGGCCATCTTCAAACGCCAGACCCACTGGAGATAAAATTCGCGCAACGCACAACGCGCAACGGAAGACCTTTGCGTTGCGCGGTGCGCTGGTTTTTAGTTTGAGCTTTTCTTGTGTTTCTTGGTACTTGTGGGAGAAGTCTTCTTTTTCTTGCCGTCGGAAGATTTCTTTTTTGAGGACTTTTTAGATTTTTCTTTTTTCGGCTCTTCCAGTTTCTTCTCCGCCGTCGTTATGTCCGCGGTGCTGATCACATTACTCGTCTGATTGGCTTCCATATTCCCCGCAGAACTTTCGCTCGTCACGGTCGCTTGCACGTCAGGAGAAACCATCGGGTCCAGATCTTGGGAAATTTCCGCGCTTGCAAAAGGAATCCAAAAGCCCAGGACTGTTAAAATCAATATTGAGATTGTTACTCTTTTCACTGAAATACCTCCTTTTAAAAAAGCTTAATAGGCTCAATAGGCTTAAGATGCTTAATAGGCTTGTTGTGCGTTTTCAGCCTCTACAGCCTTTTCAGCTTTTTAAATAGCCAGATAACCGACCTTAACGGCATAACGGATCAGAGTCTTAAGAAAAGCGTGGTCGGTCTTGGGCATCGGGATCCCGGTCCCGCGCAGGATCTCGCGGGTATTGGTCGTATCGAAGGTGAGCTGCCCGTTCAAATAACCCAGATAAGGCTCCAGCATCGCGAAAACCATTTGCTCCTGCGCGCCCATTTTTGTTTTTTTGAAATGTTTGGGATCGATCACCTCGATCGGCGGGATGGTCGAATATTCTTCTTCCCCCACCCTGAGAAGCATGCCTATTGAGGGGGGCCTCGGCGCCACCACATGAAAAGCTTTGTTAACACTCCGCGGATTCTTCACGATCGCGCAAGTCGCCCGGATCACGAAATCAATGGGCACGATATTGAACGTGTTCTCACGATGCGTGGGGATCTTTGAGAGAACGCCGTGCGCAAAGAGCTTGATAAAAGGATAGATCACATTGAATTCCGAGACTACCCCGGTCTCCGAATGGCCTACCACAATGCTCGGACGAATGATCGTGACAGGAAGACCCTTCGCCATCGCCTCACGCACCTTGGTCTCGGCCTTGTATTTGCTCGACTCGTAATAGTTCGCGAAGACAGGCTTCGCCGGCAGTTCATCCTCCTTGGAACAGTGATTCCACACGCTCCCGGCCACGAACGCCGTGCTGAAATAGATGAACCGTTCGAGTTTTCCTTTTTTGCGGAGGTCCCAGGCCAGTTCCAACGCATGTTCCGTGCCGCCTACGTTGATCTGCTGACATTCCTTTTCAGTACCGTTCAGGGCCGTGAGCGCCGCAATGTGGTAGAACACCTTGCACTCGCGCTCCAGAGTTTCGAGGTCGGCTTTTTTGATGCCGAATTTGTGATGCGTCACGTCTCCTTCGATCACATGAACGCGGGAACCCAGATGAGAATCGATGCCGATCGCGGTAAGAATCTTTTTGACCCGCTCCGAGTGGGAGGCTCGGTTCTTCGCGCGAGCCAGGAGCGCGATCTGGACGTTCGTAGTCCTGAGCAGTTCCTTGACAAGATCCTGCCCCAGCACGCCTGTCGCACCGGTCATAAAGATCAAATTATTTTCCATCATATCTCCGTAAAGCCAAACAAATGTTTTGTCCGCCGAATCCGAAGGAATTCGAGAGCGCAAAATTCACGTTCGAACGCCGGGCCGTATTCGGCACATAATCCAGATCGCACTCGGGGTCCGGTTCTTCATAATTGATCGTCGGCGGGATCATGGAATCGCGCATGGCCATCAAACAAACAATCGCTTCGACCCCCCCGGCCGCCGCGATCATGTGCCCGAGCATGGATTTCGTCGAACTAACCGGGACTTTCGGCGCGTAATCGCCCATCACTTTTTTAATGACGAG
The DNA here is from genome assembly GCA_964389345.1 of uncultured bacterium. Lineage (GTDB taxonomy): Bacteria > Omnitrophota > Omnitrophia > Omnitrophales > Aquincolibacteriaceae > Aquincolibacterium. Next base: position 2,556 of record CAYMER010000329.1, read on the forward strand.
GGTTTCCAGCGAGTCGTTCACTGCAGTAGAAGTGCCGTGCGCATTGATATAATCAATATTTTGGGGCCCAACGCAAGCTTTTTCCATAGCAATTTCCATAGCGCGCGCCGCGCCGCGACCTTCCGGGTCCATATCCGTAAGGCGGTAGGCGTCCGCTGTCGAACCATAACCCACCACTTCCCCGTGGATCGAGACCTTGCGCCTACGCGCGTG
>CAYMER010000330.1:0-2808 GCA_964389345.1 uncultured bacterium
GGGTTGAAGAGTCTTATGACGGTGGCGATTGTGGCGGGGTTGCTGGCTGGTCCGGCTCTAGCACTGGAGATATTGCTTGGAGCACCGATCCGGGTGAATGACCAAGTGAGCCGTGTTCCTGTTAGCGTCTACAACAATGAAACAAATTCGTTGTTTGTACAATCGATGTATGCAACGGCGACCGGAGATTTGGTGAACCAACCCATGACCAATGCATCCGGTTTGCTCGCAAATGGCGTTTTGCTTGCTCCGGGCGATTCCATGGCAGCGGTGCCCCTTGTAACCAATGCGGCGGCAAGAGCGTCATTTTTTGGGGCCAAGGCCGATGTGGTGCGGCTCAATGGAAGCAATGTTTCAGATCCCGTGAGTTCTTCCACTCCTATAACTTTTGGGGCGGGTCCCGCGCAGGCGGTTCCGACGGGAGGTTTTGCCAACGGTATTTTAACGATCAATCGTTCAGCGCCCACAAACGGTACGATATGGGCGGAGGTCAATATCTCTGACATTCCGGCGGGCACTGCAAAACAAGTGGCCTTGCGCATCCAGGGCGATGCGGGAACCCGTGTTCAGTGGGTCATTCAGGATGGAGCAGACAATATTCGTACCGGGTTTATCCCTTTAACCGGGGCCTCGCAAGTGGTGGTTTTTGATATTCTTTCAAATCGCAGGGTGACGGATATGTTTCTTATCCGGTACAAGGACGGAACAGGCGGGGACCTTAACGATGGCGATCAGCCCGCGGTGATCAAAGCCAGTTTTTATGTCGTTCGCTCCGAGGCGAGGGGATTGAAGGTGATGTTGTTGGCGGTGAGTTTGATGGCCCTGGCCGGATCCGTCCAGGCAGGCGATGTGGTTATGCGTTTTGTCGGTATCAGTCAGCAAGGCGCGACTCTGGAGCTATCGAACACGAGCACGAATAATTATTGGTTCAATGGAGCTGCCATGTGGCGGGAGGCCGTGAACGGACCGAATGTGGTAACAGAGCCCGTTTATAACGGTCTTTTGGGCCCTCAATCAAGCCAGACCGCATTTTTTAAGACACCCTCCGCGTTAACTACTTCCCCGGCGGTATTCGTTGCGGGGAGCGGGACTGCTACGCTTACAAATTCTCCGGCTCTAATGGCGCCGGCGGTCATGGATGCCGCGCTTTTGAAACTTGCGGGAGACGAAGCGCGCCAAGCGCTTGTGGGGGCACAGAGCATTCTGAATGTAATGACGAACGAAGCGGCCAAGACGGTGGAGATCCGTGAGACGCGACATAATTCCTCGATGGTGCTGGATTCGAACCAGGTTTATGCCTTGAAGGCTTATAACGGTAATGTTTATGTTGGACACAAGCAGGGCGGGGTCGAGCCGAAGATCGTCAAGGTGCCCGCAGAAGTCGTGTTCCCGGATACAAAAGATCCCGCGGTTATCAGTGAATTTTTGACAGGTCTTGAAATATCAGCGGAACAGCTTTTGAAAGAAGTTCCCGTCGAGATCAGCTCGGCGTTCCGCTCCGAGGCGCGCCTGCAGGAACCTTTGACAGCGCGGGAGAAGGGCGGGTTTGTGCGCGATATGTGGGGGGTTGTGGCGGGGTTTGCCGGACTTTTGGGTATCTATGATTTAGGCGCGATAGCTTTTGGAAAGGCTGTAACGTTGGGAATGCTGATGGGTCAGGGCGGGCTCGTCTTGGGGATCGCTGTTGTGGCCGCCGTGGTAAGTCTGGGGATCACTCTAGGGTTTTTTGAAGTAGCTATGCAAAACATGAACGCATTCATTGCCTCGCGTCCCGCAAATCGTAGGTGGGGTCCTGTCGAGATCGCGCTCAGGGGGGTAGGACAACGTCTTAACGGAATCTTTTCCGGCCGGCCCGCGCAACCCGAAGCGGCGCCTGCTACGCCCTTTGTGTCGTTTGATCCGGAACAGGTTGTGTTGCAGATGGCTGAATTGAAAGCAACGATTCGCGGGAATCTCGTGAAGCTCACAGACACCGGGACAATAATTTCTGTTGCGAAACGTGGTGCGCTGATAAAGTCGACGGATGGCTTCTTGACGGAGCTTAATAGATTGAACCGTCTTGAAATGGCTCCGGGTGAAGTAGAAGCTGGTCTTCGTACACAGACCGGGCAAGAGATTGCGGAATATCGTAACCAGCTTCTTAGCTCTGCCGCCCGCTCCGACCGCCTTGCAGCAGCAGGCGAGTCTCGCCCCGTAGTTCGGGCGGAAGTGAGGGAGCCGCTGTTCAAGGGGACAGCGATCGCAGGGGCCGCAACGGCCACCGCGGCAGTAATTTACATAGCGCTTTCCGGTATCCTGGTGCCCCTGAACGGTATGATTGTGCTGATCGCGGGCGCCGCGCTATTGGCCTGGCCGGCTATTTCGGTCTTTTATGAGTCTATCTTTTCTCCCCTGAGTCGCGAAGGCAGGCTTGAGAGGGAGCAACCCCTCGGGATAGAAGGGCGGGGCGAAGTTGCAAAATTGAGTGTCAGCGGTCTTGCCGCCATAATCCCCGCGATATTTTTCTCGAACATTTTCGTAGCAGCCGTTCCGGCCGCCGCGGCGCTCCTGCCGTTTGCTGTGATGTTCGTACTGACACTGTTTGCCTCGGCGACCGTGATCGGCTGGGGCCTCAGTTTCTTCTGGGCGCCTTTTTACAGATCGCTGGAGAAACAGCTTGTTAAAATGGCGAATTCGATGGCGGACTTGCTGCGTGTGGCGGATCTGAGACTGCGACTTATGTTGGGCGCGATCCCGTCGGTGCGGTCGCTTCGCCAACTTGATCTTATCAAGACCGAGGATCTGATCGCGGCTCACAAAGCGGTCGAT
>CAYMER010000331.1:0-6703 GCA_964389345.1 uncultured bacterium
GATGAATCTTTTTGAGATCGCCCGCGATTTCAGCGAGTGCATGGATTTTAATACCTTGGCCGAATTTCTGCTGAAAAAATTACGCTCTGAACTTGCGTTCGAAAAAATGCAGATCTTTCTTATGCCGCGAGCGGTTTCTGGAAAAGAACCCGTTCCCATCAAAGTCTATTCAATGCTGCAGGAAGGCGTTCAGGAGGAGGCGCGTGTTCTTTCAGACCAGGAGCAGGAAGATTTTAACGCCATGACTCACGCCAAAACCATGATTCGGCGTGAGGAACGCTGGTATTTCCCGATCATGGAGGGAGATGAAATAAGCTCGGTTTTTGCGATCCATGGGATCAAGGAAGAGGATCTGGCGCGCGTGGAGGTCTTGAGTGCCTATTTGGTGCTCTTAATCAAGAAGATCAAGCTCTACGAAACCGTTCGGGAGCTGGCCATTGTGGATGAACTGACGCAGGTTTTCGTGCGTCAGCATTTTTGGGAACGTTTGGAGGAAGAACTTCGCCGAAGTATTCGTTTTAAGCTGCCTCTGACGGTATTAATGTTAGACATCGATCATTTCAAAAGATATAATGACGACTTCGGACACCTGGTCGGGGATGCCACACTGAAAGAAGTGTCGGCTCTGTTGAAGCGGAATTTGCGCCGGGTGGACCTCGTGGGCCGGTATGGCGGGGAAGAGTTCGTTGTGGCTATGCCGGAGACACGGGTCGCCAATGCGGCTGAGGTGGCCGAACGTATCCGCTCCAGTATCGCCCGGCATGATTTCCAGGTCTACAATGTCAGGACCAAGGTTACCGTCAGCCAGGGCATCACGGTATTTGATGGCGAAATCGCCGCGCAAACGCAGCAAGTGGATGTCAAGGCTGTTGCGGCAGAACTGATACGGAAGGCTGACGAAGCTATGTACCGCGCCAAAGAAGAAGGCCGCAATAGAGTTTGTCTGCATAAGGATATCAAGAGATCGTGAAAAAAGCGTTGCGAATGAAGACCCCCGTGAAGCGAAAAGCCGCGATGCTTGTGCTCGTCCTCCTTGTTTTTTTAGCCATCCCGTCTGCTTTTTCTGTCGCGGACACTCCGGCGTCCACTCCTGCCAAGGACGTCGCTAAAACTTCAAAACGGGATCTTCCTGTCCAGAACATTTTTGATACCAGCAGAGCCAAAGTTGAAGCCGTGGCGGACAGTCTTGAGTATTCGAAAGATTCCGGAAAAATGATTGCCCGCGGGAACGCGGTCATTACTTATCAGGGAACTCGTGTCCTCGCGGATTACGCGGAGGTTGAGACCGACGCTAAGAAAGTTTATGCCAAAGGTCATGTCATGATCTTCAAAGGGGATGCGCCGCGCATTCAAGGCGAAGAGATCTATTATGATTTTGGGAACCATACGGGAAGTTTTCCCAATGCCCGCGTCATGAATGATCCTTGGTATGCCCGGGGTGAGGATATTCGTCAGATCCGCGATGGAGTGGATAAGGTTCGAAACGGAAGTGTCACCACGTGTAATCTTGATAAACCTCACTACGAAATTCGCGCTAAAAAAGCCACGCTTTATGTCAATGAAAAACTCATCCTGCATAGCGCCACGATCTATGTGTTGGGCAAGCCCGTCTTTTGGCTTCCCTGGATGGATGTGCCGCTTAACTGGCCGAATATTCCAATTCAAACCACCCAGGGCTATGGCAGAAAAGACGGTTTTAATATCGGGATCATTAAAGGAGTGACCCTCAATAAGAATTTGTGGGGGAAGGCGAGGGTGGATTGGCGCCAGAAGCGGGGCACCGGGGGAGGATGGACACAGAGCTATGATTATGAAAAGTGGGCAAAAGGGAACATCGCACTATACTGGACGGAAGATAAAAAGGCGCCGACAAGTCTTGGCGTCGACAGTAATGGTGCCGCGGCATACTCTTTTGACGTGCTTGAAAAACGCCAACACGGTCGCGGGATAATCCTGTGGCGCCACCGGACGGATCTTGACGATAAGACCACCGTGCTCCTTCGCTATAACCGTGTTGCGGACCCCTATTTCGTGCAGGAATTTTCCGAGGCCGATTATCTCGGGGAAACTCAGCCTCACTCTTTTGTCACTACCACCCGAAACAGTGAGCGTTACGGAGCTATGATTCATCTCGAGAAGAGGATGAATAGCTTTGAAACCATGGTTGAACGTATGCCGGAGGTCAGGCTCGATTGGAAAAATCAGCCGTTTTTTACGGACAAAGTTTTTAATGAAAGTCGTGTCCAATTCGACAATCTGAAGTTGATGAACGTGGCCTACGCCAAGCCCGGAAACACGGCCATCCGCACGGATGCCTACACCCGCTGGATCGCGCCGCTCAAGTGGAAGGACATCAGCTTGACGCCTTATGCGGGATATCGCGGAACGGAATACAGCCATCAGCTGAATTCGAACGCTTCAAAATACCGCAGTGTGATGGACTATGGTGCCGACCTCCGGACGCATTTCTACAAGCTCTATGATGTTTCGTTTGAAAAAGTGGGCATTGAGGGCAACCAATTGAGGCATATTTTTGAACCCAGCATTGCTTTTCAGGGGACCAATGCGACGGTCAGCCCTAACGCTCTGGCTCATTTCGATACGGTCGATACTCTCGACAATGCCGAAAATATAATTCTTGGATTGGAAAACCGCCTTCAAACCAAACGGATCGTGAGCGGGAAAATGCAACGTGTGGATATCGTAAGCTTTAATACGTACCTCTTTTTTAACGGAAGGTCTTCCAGCCAGGATCCCAACTTGAAAGAGTCGAGCTTTCCGATTTTCGAGAATAAATTGGTTCTTCGGCCGTACGAATGGCTTCAGCTCCAGACACGCGTTCAATTTGATTTCGCCAATCATTACTTGAAACGAGCGGACCAGGACATTATTCTCCGGAGAGGGAAGTGGCGTTTTCTTTTCGGGTACAGTATGGTTCATGATTACTACGATTACGCTTCCGATGTGAACATCCAGAAGAGCCAGCAATTCATTATTGATGCGCGGTACAAGATCAATCCTTTGTGGAGGGTGGGGGGCTATGTCCGTTGGGATACCTCGGATCGGACCCGGTTGAACGATGTTAGCGCTATCAACGCGGCAAATACTCCGCAGGGGTATGGGATCCAGGAATGGGAGGTCTCGGCCATACGGGACTTGCACGATTTTCTTCTGGAGTTCGGAGTGAATGCGAGACATTCACTCGTCAATAGCGCCAACACCAATAAAAATAAAATGAACAACATCGTTTTTTGTAGATTCACGATGAAAGGTGTCCCCGGCGCCGCAATTGGTCAAGCCGGACAGGCGCTGTTTTGCGCGCCTCGTATCGGTGAGACCGTGGCGGGGGCCAATGAAAGCGGCGGCTTTTTTGATTCTCCCATGATGCCGGGAGATAGTCAGCCTCTTTCCGCGCACTAACTTCGCATAAGCATCGTTCAACATCCAAGGGCATTCGCCGGGATTATCAATCCATGAAAATTGGGATCATCGGTTCAGGTTATGTCGGTCTCGTCACAGGGGCTTGTTTGGCGCATTTGGGCCATAAGGTCACCTGCGTGGATCATGACAAGCTCAAGATCCGGACGCTCAAAAAAGGAAAGATCCCGTTCTATGAGCCCGGACTCATGGAAATGGTACTGAAAAACGTGGCGGCCAAGCGGCTGTCTTTTACCGCGGAGATCTCCAGGATCGTCAATCGCTGCGAAGTGCTTTTCATCTGCGTGCACACGCCTCCCAAACCGGACGGAGGAGCGGACCTGAGCTTCGTCGAAAAGGTCGCGAAACAGATCGCCACGCATCTTCGAAAATATTGCCTGATCGTTGAAAAAAGCACCGTTCCGGTCGAAACGGGAGAACGGGTGCAGCAAACGATCAAACGCCTTATTAAAAGGGACGTTCATTTCGATGTTGCCTCTAATCCTGAATTCTTGAGGGAAGGCTCAGCGATCCACGATTTCCTTCAGCCGGACCGCATCGTGATCGGCGTTTCAAGCGAGCGCGCGGAAAAAATATTCCGGACGCTTTACAGTCCTCTCAAAGCACCCATGATCGTCACAGACATCAAAAGTGCGGAACTGATCAAACACGCTTCTAATTCTTTTTTGGCGACTAAGATTTCGTTTACGAACGCGGTGTCGCGAATTTGCGATGCAGTCGGTGCGGATATTGAAAAAGTCACCTTAGGGATGGGGCTGGATCCTCGCATTGGGAAGCAATTTCTGAAGGCCGGTGTTGGGTTCGGTGGATCGTGTTTTCCCAAGGACGTGAGTGCCTTCCTGCATATTTCCGAAAAACTGGGTGCTCGTTTTGAGCTTCTTGCCGATGTGCTCCGGATCAATGACGCGCAGGCAAAATATTTTGTGGAAAAGATCAAAAATTCCATGAAGACGCTCCGCGGTAAGACGATCGGAGTTCTGGGGCTGGCGTTCAAACCTGACACGGATGATATGCGCTCGGCGCCGTCCGTTCCGATCATTCAAATGCTCCAAAAGGAAGGTGTTCGCGTGAAGGCCTATGATCCGCAGGCAGCCGAGAAAGCCGCCGCCATGCTTCAGAACGTGAATTATGTAGCTACGCCGTACGGGGTCGCCCATGGAGCTCATGCGATTGTGGTGCTTACCGAATGGAGCGAATTTTTGAATCTGGATTGGGAGCTTCTAAAGAAGTCCATGAAAGACCGGTTCTTTTTTGACGGGCGCAATATGTTTTCTCCCGAGGAGATGAAAAATCATGGTTTTCATTATTTCAGCATCGGCCGGCCCTCGGCCTGAAGAAAGGAGTTCTCTGTGAAAGGCGTCATTCTTGCGGGAGGTCTCGGAAGCCGGCTTTTCCCCCTCACCAAAGTCACCAATAAACATCTTCTTCCGGTTTATAACAAACCGATGATCTATTATCCGATCGAGACGCTTGTGCGTGCCGGAGTGCGCGACATCCTGATCGTGACGGGAGGTAACTCTTCCGGAGATTTTCTGAAACTCCTCGGGAACGGAAAACAGTTTGGTTTAAAGCATATCAATTACACTTATCAGGAGGGGGAGGGCGGCATCGCGCATGCCCTAAGCCTCGCCGAACATTTTGTGGGCAAAGATAAGATGGTGGTGGTTTTGGGGGATAATATTGTCCAGGAAGATATCACGCCCCATGTCCGTCGCTTTGACGAACAACCGGAAGGTGCGCGTCTCTTGCTCAAAAAAGTTCCGGATCCGGAGCGTTTTGGTGTTGCCATCTTCAAGAAGGGTAAAATTACCGGGATCATCGAAAAACCAAAGAATCCAAAAAGTTCCTACGCCGTCATCGGGGTCTATATGTACGATGCGACGGTTTTCGGTTTCATCAAAACGCTCAAGCCTTCTCGGCGTGGCGAACTGGAGATCACGGACGTGAATAACTGGTATCTCAAGCACGGCGTGCTGGAATATGATCTCCTGAAGGGTTTTTGGACTGATGCCGGACAATTTGAATCCCTCCATCGCGCCAACATGTTGGTGGCCCGCCATGAGGGCTATAAAACATTATGAAAAAACTTCTTGTAACCGGTGGCTGCGGGTTCATCGGCTCAAATTTTATTCGCTTTTTCCTCAAAAACCGCCCTGGCTGGGGCGTTATCAATCTCGACAAGCTGAGCTATTCGGGCAATCCCGCCAATCTCCGCGATCTCCAGGGTTTCTCCCGTTACGAGTTCGTGAAAGGCGATATTACGGACAAAAAACTTGTTCTGAAGTTTATGGGAAAAGCTTCTGCGGTCATGCATTTCGCGGCTGAGACCCATGTGGATCGCTCCATTGAAAGTGCGGATGATTTTCTGAAGACCAATATCCTTGGGACGGCGGCACTTCTTGAGGCTTCGCTCGCGTGCGGGATCAAGCGATTCGTTCACATGTCAACCGATGAAGTCTATGGATCGATCACAAAAGGCTACGCCGATGAACACGCGGTCCTTTTACCGAATAGCCCCTACTCCGCTTCCAAGGCCGGGGCGGATCTTTTAGTCCGGTCTTTTCAGGAAACCTTCAAACATCCGGCCATGATCGTACGGTGCACGAATAATTTTGGGCCTTATCAATTCCCGGAAAAAGCCATCCCTCTTTTTGTGACGAATTTATTGGAAAATAAGACGGTGCCGCTTTACGGGAATGGTAAGAACCGACGGGACTGGATCTATGTCGAAGATGCCTGCCGCGCGCTCCTCCTGGTCCTTGAAAAAGGCAAAGGGGGTGAGATCTATAATGTGGGAGCGCATCACGAGATGAGTAATTTCGACCTGACTTGTGCCATCCTCCGGTATTTCAAAAAAGGCAAGGAAATGATTCGCTATGTCGCGGACCGTTTGGGTCATGACCTGCGTTATGCCGTTAATTTCAACAAGCTGAAGAAACTGGGCTTTAGGCCCCGCTGGAGTTTTGAAAAGGGCTTGGCCGCGACCGCGAAATGGTACCGGGAGAACCCGGATTGGTGGCGGCCTCTTAAACACGACAAATACACGGTGAAGTCATGAGCGGTGAGACCCCGATGAAGATCCTGATAACAGGCGCAGGCGGTATGCTTGGAACAGATCTTGGAAATATTTTAAGTCCGGAGTTCGAGATCGTGGGCCTTGAGCGACGCCCTGTGACGCATCTGAGCGTTCCCTACGATATTTGCGATCTGACGCAGGCTCGCAAGACCCGCGAGGCTATCCTGAGCCATAAGCCTGGGGTGATCA
>CAYMER010000332.1:0-2847 GCA_964389345.1 uncultured bacterium
CTCCTGAGACGCCTTCTGAAGAGACGCTCCAATAAATTCTTAAGAATTTGCTAGTCCCGGATGGCCAAAATACGTACAATGCCGCTTGTTGTATGTCTTTTGGCCATCTGTCTTATAGGGACTAATAAAATTGGGGGAGGGTAACATGATGTCTTCGGATAAAAAATTAAATCGAGGCATTCGTTTCGGGGCGGTAAGTACGCTGGCACTGATGTTGTGTTTTGCGGCGAGCACATGGGCTGCTTTGCCACCCAAGCCCAAGACACCCCAGGTACCGTTGGATCCGACGGTACTGAAAACTCTAGACACTCCCAAGGTTTCCCAAACTGTACCCTCCTATCAGGACGGTTCCCCGGCCGCAGCGGGTCAGGCCTATTTCTGGCAAACCAATACGGAACCCGATATCCGGGACCAGTACGGTAAAGGGCAGGGGAACATCCATTGGGGGACGCTGGAGCTCCATCCCGTCGCCGCATTCCAGCAAAAATACGATACCAACATAGTTCTCGCACCGCGTGGTCAGGAAACAATGGACTGGATCAGTGATTATCTCGTCGGCATTGCAGCCAAGACCCCGCTTGTTCCCTCGCGCGGCGATGATTACGTCGCCGAGGCCGAGTATCACGCGAATTTTCTGGATTTTTTCCGTAATGATCAACTCAGCCGGGTCGATCATACGGCCCACGCCGCTATCAGAGGCAATTTTCCGATGGGGTTTGGAGCCAAAATAACGGAAGATTTTATCAAAACGCAAGACCAGGCCAATAACGAGTTAACAGCTCTTCAAAAACGATGGTGGAATAAAATAGACGCGAGGGTGAACTACACTCGCGAGAAGATCACACTCGAGGCCGCCTACACGGTTATCATGAACCGGTATCTTCAATCCCATAATCTCAGCTATAACGATCACATGATCACCGCTGCCGTGTTCTATAACGTGAGCGAAAAAACGCGGGTTTTTAACGAATTCAATCTTGGCAGGATTCAGTACCGCAAGAGCCCCACGAACTCGAATTCGTATTACTACCAGGACCGGATTGGTGTCGAGGGGAAGATCGCCCCGAAGCTTACCGGTACGGCCAAGTTCGGGTTCCGGTTCCAGGATTATGAACGCAAAACTTCGAAGAATTACGCGCAGTGCACCGCTTTCGGGAACATTAAGTACGATTTTTCTGAACGTACCACATTTAATCTCTACGGCGAGTCGCGGCCGGAAGAGTCCTCCTACGGATCGAATAGTTACTATGTTTCGAACATTGTGGGCCTTAAGGGAGAACATCTTTTTACGAAACGCATCGCGGCGGAGGGCGGGGTTTTCTGGGCCTATGATCGCTATCCTGATCTCACTACGGAAGGTGACCAATCCGCGAAGAGGAAAGACACCCTGTGGGGCTCGGACGTGACACTCAAATACGAAATCAGAAAATGGTGGCTTCTGGACACGTCGTACCGGTTCAAGCAGAGGGACTCCCGATTCCATAATTTCAGCTATAACGACCAACAAGTGACCATGCGCAGCTCGTTCTTGTTCTAGGAGCAGCAGGATTCTCGAAAAAGGTGTTTAAACTCATGAGTGTCCGCGCCGTCATTTTTGCCTTTCTCATCATCGCCGTTTTACTCCCGATGTCGCTTCATGCCGAGGATTACCGTCTCGGTCCGGACGATGTCTTGGAGATTACGGTTTATCGCGAGGACGAGCTCTACCGCGAGATCCGGATCTCTTCGGACGGAAATATCTCCTTTCCTCTTCTTGGCGAAGTCAAGGCGGAAGGTTTGACCCCCTACGAATTTCAATCGGCCCTCGAAGAGAAACTCAAAAAATATCTGAAAAAGCCGCAGGTCACCGTTTTTATCAAGGAATACAGCACCATCAGCGTGACGGGCCAGGTCAATCAGCCGGGCTCTTTTCCGCTCAAAGGACAACTGAGCGTTATTGAAGCGATCGGTCTCGCCAAGGGCTTTACCAAGATCGCCGGACAGAACAGTGTGAAGATCATGCGTATGGAAAAGAATGGCGAGAAAAAGACCCTCACGGTCAAGGTTAGGGACATCAGCAAAAAGGGAGACAAGTCCAAAGACGTACAGCTCGAGCGGGGGGACATCGTTTTCGTTCCCGAAAGCCTGTTCTGACCCGGTCTCCCGCAGGGATTTTATTAAGTTTTTTGAGCCGTAAATCAACATAGAGAGAAACGATGACGAATCCTCAATTCACAATGCCGGGTCACGTGCCGGAGATCCATCTCGGAGAATATCTCCCGGTGATCTTGCGCCGGCGGAAGCTCATCCTGACTTTTTTTACGGTCGTGGTGACGCTCGTCGGGATCGGTACGCTCATCATGAAGCCGGTCTATGAGGCCAAGTCCACGATCCAGATAGAAAAAAGCGGTCCGCGTGTGACCGCGATCCAAGAAGTCGCTCCTCAAGGAACTCCCGAAGGCTACAGCGGTTCCAAGGACTATTATTACGAGACCCAATACAAGCTGCTTGTGAGCCCGACGTTGCTGAAACGCGTGATCGATTCTCTGGGGCTTTACAGTGATAAAAAAAGCAGGCGCAAAATCCTGGATCCGATCAAGGAGTTCCGTAAATTCATCCGGGTCAAACCCATAAGGAATAGCCAGCTTGTCGAGATATCTGTCCAGGATACGAACCCGAAGAAGGCGGTTCGGATCGCCACAGAAATCGTAGATGAATATGTAAAACCACTACTGTCCGGTTATAAGTTGAACAATGTCAACTGGTTGTGATTTGTGACATCCTCGTCGAGAGCGTCGATTGCTGTAAGTGCTTGCGACAGCGGGAGTTTCTCGAATAGTGTGAGGCTCAAAATCTGTAGAATTGTGT
>CAYMER010000333.1:0-3657 GCA_964389345.1 uncultured bacterium
TATTTACCCGGCCGCCTGGCAGGGGTTTTTTATCTTCAGGGGTGCCCCTGGCGCTGTCGATATTGTTACAACTCCGAGTTCTGGCCATTGCCTCCGGAAGGTCGCCTTATTCCCCTCGAAAAAATCCTCGAATTTCTAAATTCCCGCAAAGGACATTTGGAGGGAATCGTTTTTTCCGGCGGGGAGCCTACGGTTCATGAACACCTTCCGGCCTGGATGAAAGCGGTGAAGGGCATGGGCTTTGAGATCGGTCTTCATACCGGAGGTATGGTTCCCGAGCGCCTTGAAAAAATTCTTCCGCTTTGTGATTGGGTCGGTCTTGATATCAAAGCCCCGTTCAGTCTCTACGAGAAAGTGACGCAGATCGCGGCAAGCGGGGATAAGGCGTGCCGGAGCGCCAAACGGGTTCTTGCAAGCGGCGTGGATTATGAATTTCGCACCACCTACCATCCCGCGGTTCTTTCGGAGAACGATATCCTGGAAATGGCCCGTGAACTTGCAAGGATGGGGTGCAAGCGCTACGTTCTCCAAATATTTCACTCCGAGCATTGCGTCGATAAAGAACTTCGTGAGAGCGCCGTTCCTCTCACCGGAATTTCCGCGAATCTTCGCAAAAACCTCAAGGCTCTTTTCCCGGATTTTTCGATGCGGGAATAGTGGAAATCCTTAAAGTAATTTAATTTTTTGAGATGTTTTTTTTCTGGCATCGTAAAAACAGATACTCGCGTGATATCAGTAGCTCAATGTATAGCAATATATAGCATGTGAAAATTTGACAACAAGCTACAATGCGGCTACACTTCTCTTAGAGGTTGAATCAACGAGACAATACAATATATGGACAAAAGATCCAGATTAAAGGTTGGGGATGTTGGAGTGCGGTAGCTATGTGCCGTTCTTTTTTTTGATCTGAAAATGAAGTGAGGAAGGGAGCGTTGTTTATGTTAAGCGCGTATCACAGTGAGAGAAAACCGTGGGGGATCAAAGCGGTCGCTCTCTTTGTGATCTTCACATTCCTTGCAACGCAGAGTGACGTTCAGCTTTTCGCGAGCGTTGCTGTGCCGAGTGTTCCCGCCGCAACTCCCGCGCCGGATCCCCAAGCTGACAAGATCCGCTACATGCAGGATTTGGGACAACAGCAACAGGATCTTCAAGGCCAGACGAGCGAGAATCCGCTGAATGCCGTCACGCCGGGACAGAACCAGCCCAATCCTTTTGCCGGCGATATCCCGCAAGGCCAGACGCCCCAGATCTCCACTTCTTTTTTGACCGGTCAAAATCCGCTTGCGGGCAAGACCGATGTTGGCGCAATCCCTTCGGAGGATCCTGTAACCCACATTGTGACGGTGAATTACCAGGATGGTACTTATTTTAAATACAACAATACGAGCAACAAGATCCAGGAGATCTGCGACTTCACAAAACCTGTTGTGAATGCTCAGACCCAGGCGACAAGCTATGAGCTGGAGATGCGCCGGTTTGACTATGGCACGGAGGCATCCGGAACTTCGTATGTCCGCATCACCACCCTGGATTCTGACGGAGTGAGCGCCTATCAGAAATTCTCAGTCGATCCTGACGGTCAATTGAAAAATCTTCTTGGGACGGGATATCTGATCCGCAATGAATTGAACCAGGATCTTGAAGTGCCGATGACGGTCTATGGCGGGAACCGTGTCACGATTTACGACCGTACGGACGATTCCTCCTATTATATAGAAAGGACCTACGAGCAGTTGCCGGCCGGGGAGAGCCGCCTGTTGAGCTATCAGAGGATCGAGGGAGCCACGACTCCGATTGATCTCCAGATCCAGTACAATGATGAGAAAGGTATCCTGACAGTGATCGACCGTTCTCAGCCGGGCGCGACGGTTCCTGTCTCGGTGAGTTTTTGGGAGTACCGGCTGACGGAACTGAATAAGCGCGGCGATCTTTTGGCGGTCGGGGAGATGGAGAACACACTCACCGGCGCGAAAGTTCTTTCAAGAATGGATATTGGTGCGACGACCTACACGATCACGAACCCGCAGGACGCGACCCAGCTTGTGATCTTTGAACGTCTGGAGAACGGTGGTTTCGGCCGAATTTTGCGCTATCGCGATACCGGGGTTGATCTCGAGTATGTTTACGCGATGGACGCGGCCACCAGCACCGAGACCATGACCGTTCTGAATTATACGGCGAATACTTATATCAAGATGAGTTTCATCGAAGGGACGGCACCGGACAGCTCGAGCGGGTTGATCGACAGTCCCCGGAATATCCTCGAAGCCGGAACGTTCACGCTGACCGGGACCACTCCTCAATATAAGAAGCTTCTGGAGAAGGCCCCCAATGGCGAATGGATCGTCATAGACCCCAGCGACGGAAGGATCTTTGACGTCTACGCGGCGTTCCCGACAGACGAATGGGGAGCACTTGTACGGAGTCGTGGGCCGCCTGAAGCGGGCGCAACAATCCTCGTGGACTATCGTTATGAATACGATTCCACGAACCGTCGAGTCATTACCTACGATGTGACCACCCTCCGCTATGCCATTTACGATTGGAAAGATTTCCCCAAAAACCCGCGTCTTTTAGAACAAGGCAACTTTGCTCTGGATAATGACGGCAACGTTATCGCCGGCTCCCGCACCGCCACCCGGACCTACAATGCCGAGATCCTCGGTCCGGTGAGCGTTCCCGCGACGGAATATGACACCGAACTGGCTTATGCCGCCGCGTCTGCTCTGCTTGCCGCGCGCCCCGGCATAGATGCCGCATTGATCCAGCGCTCGGGACTTGTGATAGATCCCTCGGATTCCGGCAAACTGACCGTCGCCCTGACGTATGAGGACGTTCAATACAGTTACACCTACGCTTCCGCCACGCAGCAGGCGGTCCTGACAAAGACCCGCACTCCGAACGCCGATGGGGAGACATTTTCGATCGTTCTATACGACGCCCAGGGCCGGAAGATCTCGAAGAGTAAAGAAGACGCCGAGGGCGAAGTGACTCTTCTCGAGACCTACCGGTATGAAAAGGAAGGTGAGATCATCACGATCGATGAAGTGAAACAAACGATCACGATCTCTACACTGTCTGCGGACGGAACGGTTACATTCACGCTCAGGACCGGGGCTTTTGGAACCGAGAACGCCTCGGGGCCTTGCTACGCGCTCCGTGGCGTCAACGAGGACGCGTGGATATGGTACGACTATGGCGCGGACAAGAAGATGCTTACTGCCGATGACCAGGTTACGACAGCGCCGGAACGTGGTCCGGAGGTTTCTCAAGCAAGGGGACGCCGCGGCGGTGGTGACACCTACTCAGACACACTTCTCCTGCGATTGCTCAAGGAGATCCGAAGCTTCCAGGAATGTATGGAAGAAAAGCAGAGACGCGAGAGGACTGCCAGCAATTGCGAAGAATACATGTCCGGCATTTCCTCTTTGCAGAAACAACTTGAGAATGAACAGTACCGGAACGCCGGTGTCGTGGGTTTGACAAGCGGTGGCGGCGAAATCTATCTGAATTATTACAATCTCGTGACGCCCGCGATGCCGTTTTTGCCTGCCCAGATCGGCCAGGTTGCGGCACCGCTTTATTATCCTTATGCCCCTTTTATTGGTTATGACGCTTATGCGAACTAGATCTATTAATTGGACGGGTATCGAC
>CAYMER010000334.1:0-3125 GCA_964389345.1 uncultured bacterium
ACAATTCTACAGATTTTGAGCCTCACACTATTCGAGAAACTCCCGCTGTCGCAAGCACTTACAGCAATCGACGCTCTCGACGAGGATGTCACAAATCACAACCAGTTGACATTGTTCAACTTATAACCGGACAGTAGTGATTTTTTGTAATAAAATCCGTTGTACGCTTAGAGACGCTAAAAAGATCCGCGGTCTTAATTGACTCTGCAATTGCTCGCTCTTGAATTTCTCCTCTTTCTTCGCCTGGGTACATATTATTAAGAAAGTTTATCACCGGCTTTGCTGCTTTTTGCATATCGGTGCGGGCCATTTGAAAAACTTTCGCCTCTCTATTTATGCCTCTTTTGGTTGTTGTCCACGGGAGAGCGATGGGATTATCAGAATAAAAAAAAGCGAGCCCAATAAAACCTCGGAATTTTGAATGCCACGCGGGCAATAAAGAACCACCCCATCCAGTCAGATCTGTTTTATTCGCCTGTACAACCATGCGCTTGTTACAAAAAATGTACCACCCCGCCTTTTCCGCCTTCCATTGCTGCGTTGCAGGATCACGCTCTGACAGGCTTGCGAGCAACCGAACATTTACCCCATCGTATTTTTTTAAAACGTTTGATGGAGTTACAACCTTGGATGATCCAAATGGTATTTGATATGGCTTAATGACCTTCCCATTCAATCTGACTCTCACATCATTTTCTAAAAATAATGCATATGTCGTAGCAATAATATTCCTCAATTGAGAATCAAAGCTGCCATCTTTCAACCTCATAAGGACTTCATCATGAAGTTTAGTAATTTCTATTTTTGTGCCGGCTTTTTTAAGAGTTTTTGCCGCTGAGCATTCTTGATAATGAAATTTCCAATCATCCAGGACATCGTCTTTTTTTACCCACTCGCTTATTTGTTCTGTAACTTCAAAACCGTCATCTTTTGTTTTTGACGTTATCTTGAAAACGTCGCCTATCTTGAAGAGCGCTCGCTTCATTCCTATTCCATAGACGCCTAATTGTCCACTTTGTTCTGTTTCTTTCTCATGACCGAAGTTAAAAACGTGATCTTTCGCTAAGCTCGTTGGGATTCCGCCACAATTATCCTCAATGAGAAATTTTTCATTATTAATGTTAAGAACAATTTCTGGTAGATTTTTGGGCACTTCTGCAGGCTTTAATAGTGCAGTCAGATCTGTGGCTATATTTATTTTTTTAAATCTAAGCAAGGCATCAATTGAATTATCAATAAGATCCAGAGCGCAATCTTCAAGGGTGATATCGCGACTAAACATTTCTGTAAAAAATCGCTTCCTCGGTAAAGCGTTTACCGTTTCTGATGGCATAAGTATCTCCTTTAGCCCTGTTCTTTTAATCGCTTCACAATTAAATTGAAGTATTCCTTTTCTTTGTCGCAAGCAATAAATCGTACTCCTCGCGATTTCGCGACAACAGCTGATGTGCCAGCTCCAGCGAACGGATCCACCAATATGCTATCCTTTTCACCGCTCATGTCTAATATTCGTTCCAAAATAGCGACCGGGAGTTCGTTCGGCTTTCGATGTTTTTTATTTTTATGGCGAACGGGACTAATATCATCCCATACATCAGCTAAATTAACCCCATTCTTCATGAATTTTCGGTACCCACCGTAGTCCTTAACATCTTCTCCGCAATGTCGACACGTTTGGATTGGAACTTTGGGTCGTTTTATTATTTTCGGAGCATTTTTTGAAAAGTGGAGAAGAGCGTAATGCGCTGGATATAATC
Source organism: uncultured bacterium (assembly GCA_964389345.1). Taxonomy (GTDB): domain Bacteria; phylum Omnitrophota; class Omnitrophia; order Omnitrophales; family Aquincolibacteriaceae; genus Aquincolibacterium. Next base: position 1,758 of record CAYMER010000334.1, read on the forward strand.
GGGGGCCTCGAACGAAACCGTTCTTCATGGATATTGCGATCCAATGTTGAAAGGTTAGCTTGGAATTCAAGTATGCAGCAAATTGAAAAGCCCATTTTGGTATGTGATACAAAAAAAGAGATCCTCCATCCTTAAGCGCTTCGCAGGCGCTATCCAGAACAGCGGCCATAAAATCAAAGTAATCTTTTGTATCTAATCGGTCATGCTGGCGTTTATTTTTTCCGTATTTTTTTCCCAAATTGAATGGGGGGTCCAGAAATATCGTATCTACAGAATTGGGATTCAGTGAAGATAGAAAATCCCGAGCGTCTGAACAAACGACTTCGCCAAATTCAAACTTGTAATGGTGTTTGAAAGACGCGGTGCTCCAGATTTTCAATTTCGAGTTTGGCATACAATAGGGATTATAACTGAAAATTCTCTCGGATCCAGAACTAATGTGTCTGAAACGCGAATCGATCTACCCGCTAAATTCGAACATTCCAAATGGGGATAGCAAGGCGCTGACGGAAAGTTTCGCCTCTCAAGAGCTGCATCTTGCGCTCGGGAAGATCCCCCCGCCCCGCGACATGCTGACGATGTTTCCCAAGCCATAGAGATGTCCCAAGATGAAGGGCATGTTTCCCGTAGAGAACATTCACATCATCCAAGACTTTGTCGATCCGCTTCATCGATTCGATCTTCGGAACATCATCAAAAAGAGAATACTGCATCGTGCGGCCCGCCTCTAGCTTAGACAAGACCACCCCGGTCGAGCGATAAAGTGTCCCCGACCGGTAGATGCTTTCAAACAATTCTCCCGCGAGGCCTACGGCGTCCAGGATCGACGAAGTGCTGCGATCCAATGCCGCTTCAACACCCAAAGACCGAAAATCCTGGCTCCTGAGAAATACAGCCATCACTTTGGCCCGGAGCTTATGCCGCCTGATCTTGATGAAAGCAGATTCAAGGTTCCGGACAAGTTGAGCCTTCACAAAATCCTTTTCTGATGACGGCGGAGTGAACGTCTTCGTCTTACTAATCGATGCGTAATCGTCTTTAACCGCGGTCGTGACGGGATACACAGCTTCCCCACGCAGTTCATGCCACAGCTCCACGCCGATCTTCCCTAGAAGTCTCTGCGCCCACGCCTCCGGACGGCTCACATAGTCCCAAACGTTTCGAATCCCCTGCTTTTCAAGAAGCGCGACCGTATTCGGTCCGAACCCGCAGACACGCTCAAGCGCGACCGTGGGAAGATAGAGATGCAGTTCGCTAGCACGCAGGACAAAAAAACCGTCCGGTTTCTTTTCCTTTCCGGCGATCTTAGCAAGCGTCTTGGATGCGCTCAGGCCAACCGAAACAGTCACGCCTAATTCCGTCTGAATC
>CAYMER010000335.1:0-4560 GCA_964389345.1 uncultured bacterium
CGCACAGCCCGAAAGCGCTAGCGTTGACAGAAGCAATGCTAAAAACATGAGAGACATTTTCATGGTGGATCTCCTTGGGTTAAAGAAACTTTTTAAAGAAAGCGGTGCATGTTCCTTTTCTGAAGTTCGATAACGATCTTACGGATGGATTCCGTTTCGCTCACCGGACAAACCAAGACCGCGTCCCCCGTATCAACCACGACATGATCCTTGAGGCCCACTGTCGCGATCAAACGTCCGGTCCCTTTTACAATATTGCCGGAGCTCTTCATCAGGATATTATTCCCGATGGAAAGATTCCCGCTCCGGTCGACCGGCAGGAGATTTCCAAGCGTTGCCCAACTCCCGACATCGCTCCAACCCATCGCAACCGGGATCGTTAGAATACCGCCTGAAAGCTTTTCCATCAACCCATAATCAATCGAGATGCTCTGGACTTTGGCGAAAAGTTTTTTGACAGACGCTGCCGAAATCCCTCCCGCGGCGATCTTCACGACCGTTTTAAAAACAGCCGGAAGCTCACGACGCGTGGTCTCAAGCAGACAATCCGCACGCCAAATAAAGATCCCGGCATTCCAGAGGAATCTGGTTGAGCGAAAATACTTTCGAGCCGTCCCAAGCTTGGGTTTCTCATGGAAACATTTGAGAAAAAATACCGGCACATTGTGAACCACGGCCTTCTTTCCTGCCATCTCAAGATAACCATACCCCGTGTGGGGTTGATCAGGTTTGATCCCAAGCGTGACCGGCATCCCCTCCCGATCCGCTTGTTCGTAAGCAACTCGGAGAACTTTCGCAAAAATGGCTTCGTCTTTAATAAAATGATCCGCGGGGAAAATACCCAAAACCGCCGAAGGATCCTTTCGCAGGATCAAGGATGCAGCCCACGCTGCGCACGGCGCGGTGTTACGCCCCACCGGTTCGCCAATCACTTGCGAGCGCGGAATACGAAGTAGCTTCGCAGTCAAAGCGGCTTTGGCCAGAGCGGTAAAAACAAGGATGCGTGACGAAGGGACTACTTTTTTGACGCGATCGAAGGTCTGTTCGAGAAGAGTCTTCGGGCCGAAGATGTTCAGGAATTGTTTGGCGCGATGCTTACGGCTTTCCGGCCAGAAGCGTGTCCCGCTCCCGCCCGCCATGATAACCGCCCAAGCATTCGATTTCTTTTTCTGGAGGGCTGCTTGGGCGGCCCCAATCTCCGCCCCAACTTTTATTTTTTTTTGATTCATGGTAGTTGGGACGGCCCCAATTTCCTTTTTGGGAAATTGATAAGTATTGGGACCGCTCCGCTTCGATTGATTGGTGTTGGGACCGCCCAATTCATCAGCTCATCTCACGCATCACGGTTTTGAGTTCGTTCTCTACGATCGAGCGGATCTCATCGAGGCGCTTTTGGGTCTGGGCCTCAAAACGCATCACAAGCACCGGCTGAGTATTTGAAGCGCGGACCAATCCCCACCCATCCGGAAATTGAACGCGGGCGCCATCGATATCCACCACTTCATATTTCTTTTTGAGATCCGCCACGACCTGCGCGATCACCTTAAATTTTATCTCTTCGGGAAGTTCAAAACGGATCTCCGGTGTGTTCACAAGCTGCGGCACATCGGCAAGAAGCGTCGAAAACGGCGCGTTCGCCTTGTCCAGGATCTCAAGGATCCGACAGGCGGCATAGACGGCGTCATCGAAGCCAAGCCAGCGATCCTTGAAGAACATATGCCCACTCATCTCGCCTGCCATCTCGGCGCCAGTCTCTTTCATCTTAGCTTTGATAAGAGAATGTCCGGTCTTCCACATCAGGGGTTTGCCGCCGCGCTTGGCGATATCGTCATAGATCTGCTTGGAACTTTTCACGTCCCCGATAATGATCGCACCGGGTTTGCGCGTCAGGATCTCACGGGCATAAAGAAGAAGGAGTTTGTCACCAAAAATGATCTGGCCTTTTTCATCGACCACACCAATACGGTCCGCATCGCCGTCGAATGCGATCCCGATATCCGCCTTGAGCTCGACCACCTTTTTCTGAAGATCTTTCAAATTCGCGGGAACTGACGGGTCGGCCTGGTGGTCCGGCATTTTTGGATCCAGATTCTCAAAAAGAACGGTGACCTCATGCCCGAGGCGGCGGATGAGGGCCGGCGCGGTAAGAGCGCCCATGCCATGACCGGTGTCCAAAACGACCTTGAGCTTTTTGGTGAACCTGAAGCCACTTGCGATGAAATCCTCGTAAGCCTTGAGCACTCCGTCGTGGTCCGGCCTCTCGACCTTACCCTGCCCCGTCACGAAATCATTCTTGTCGATCATCTGCTTGAGATTCTGGATCTCCTTGCCATAAAAAGACCGGCTGGCGTGCTGGAACTTGAACCCGTTTTCATCCGGAGGATTGTGAGAGCCGGTCACCGAGATTCCGGCATCCAGCTTGTTGTTCGTCACATAGAAATAAAGAAGCGGGGTGGGCGCGAGTCCGATATCGATCACCGTGAGGCCGCAACTTTGAAGGCCATTCGACAGTCCGCGGAAAAGGAATTCCCAGCTCCAGCGATGATCGTGGGCGATCGCGATGGTTTTCTTTCCTTCACGGACGAGCAAAGTTCCGAAGGACTTCCCGATTGCAAGCGCGACTTCTTCGGTGAGTTCTTTGCCGGCAATACCGCGGATATCGTATTCTCTGAAAATATGGGCTGGGATCATAAAACTCCGATATGAAGTTCGGGGTTTCGAGCTCAAGGAGAAACGCTCTTGCTCCAGGCTTCCGACTCCTTGCTGAAAACAAAATTTGGTGCGCGGGACAGGACTTGAACCTGCACTCCTTGCGGAACCAGCCCCTCAAGCTGGTGTGTCTGCCAGTTTCACCACCCGCGCATGAATTTCGAAATCGATCATGTCCGTTTCATACTTGCGCCATTGCGCAAGTATTATCGCGTGACGCCCCAAGGACAGGCGTCTACGCGGATTGCCACCCGCGCATGAATTATAATTTCAAAAATGTTAAAAAATCTTTATGCGAACTTGCCCGTACGTTTCCGGACGGCTTTCACCTTGGCTTCCTTGACAGCTTTGACTTTGCGTTCTTTTTCAAGCACCGCTTCGACCTGGCCGAGTTCGGTGTCGAGTTTCTTGATCTCCCCCAGCACCTTCTGGATCTCCGGGGCCCCAAGCTCGAGCTTTTCGCCCTGTCGCACCGTTGTTTGATAGACCTGACTGCCCAGTAAGGAGAACGTCTTGGCTATCTGATGCTCCAGGGTCGCTTTCTGGATCAGAAGCCGCGTGATATGGGCCGCCTCTCCCGTCTTTTCCGCCACGACTTTTGCGTATTTTTTGACGGCCTCAAAGGTTTCATTAATGATCTTTTCCGACTTCGCGTAAAACTCTTTTTTATCCATAGTCCACCTCATTGGATTGTACCGGACGGGTTCTTAAAACAGGCCTTTGCTGATCTGACGGCACTATGTTCTATCATATTTTTTGAAGATATCAAGTGCGGATTACGGAAATACCGTGCATCGCCTATCGCATGTCGCAAGTCGTGGACTCAGGGCAAAACTGTTTTTTCGACATACGACATACAGGGTTAGATTCATTTCTGCCTTTTAGAAAAATGCTCCGAATCGCCCCATTCGCCGTAGCCGATCTCGGCTCCCACCGCCCGAATACGTTGTTCAAGACAGCTCTTGCACTGTCGCGCGTTTTCATCAAGGCAAGGCTTATTATCATAGAGCTGATAGAATTTCCGGTAATCCGTCGGCGTGATATTCGGCATGATGATATTCGCCCCAGCCAAAACCCCCTTCTCTCGACCTTCAGGATCCAGCGTCTGAAGCGCGGTCGCGGCCGCGATATTCACATCTTTCAGGACCAACCGCGTGAGCGCGATCATCACAAGCCCGAGTCTGAGATTCTCCTCGGGGTCATAATTAAAAGGGGTCAGGCACCTTTTCCCGGACGCAGAAAAGGAGCCAGACCCCACAAGCGGCGTATCGGCATGCGGGACATACGGGCCCATGCCGATCATGTCAACATCCTCGTCCTTGAAAAACTGGATGTCACCCACCAGGTTCTCATGGGTTTGAAAAGGCAAGCCGATCATAACTCCCGTCCCGACCTGATAGCCGATCCGGCGGAGCGTCCGGAGGCATTCCCGGCGCGCTTCAAAGGAATGGTCTGCGGGATGAAACCGCTTGTAGAGGACAGGATCGCTCGTCTCGATCCTCAAAAGATAGCGATGAGCGCCCGCGTTAAACCAGCGCTCATAAGTCTCCGAGGTCTGCTCCCCGAGCGATAGCGTGATCCCGAGTTTTCCGGAGGTTTGGGCTTTGATCTTACGAAGAGTATCCTCGATAAAACGGACATAAGCCTCATCCTGGCGTTCGCCGGACTGCAGGACGATCGAGCCATAGTTCATTTCGAGGGCCGCCCTGGCGCATTCCAGGATCTCTTTTTCATCCATATCAAAACGCACAACATGGGCATTGCTCTTCCGGATACCGCAGTAATAGCAATCCTTCGCGCAATGATTGCTGAACTCGACCAACCCGCGGAAATAGACCTTGGGCCCCACAT